>JAFPLG010000082.1 GCA_017402895.1 Paludibacteraceae bacterium | reverse complement strand
GTAGCTACATATTCCGGACGGGTAAATTCCGGATCAGGTTCGCCGGGCACAACTGTTCCGCCACCTTGACCCTGCACGGGGTTTTTGAGGAGAACATCATCAATAAATATACTGCTTGCAAGGCCTTTTATACGTACGCGCACATTTAAAGAGGAGTCTGCCGGAACAGCATGAGAATACGAGGAGAACGACGAGGAAGAAGATGGGATAGAAAGGGTATCTATCACTTGCCATGCCTCTGAACCGATCTGGTATGCAATCTCCACTTTCTTGTTACTGCCGCCGGATCGATATTTGAATTCAATCGTGGCAAGGCTGTCCATCGCAGGCGATATCATGTATGCGTTCGCGTTGTTGAACTTAATGGCGATGACACTATTGGACTTGTTATACACAGCCCCGCCACCAAACGTCCACGTACCCGAAGGAAGATCTACATTCGTCTCTGTGGACCATGTTCCGGAACTAAGAGAGTTGAAGTCCTCCGAAAGATCAGCCCGAACTCCGAGAGTGATCAGGCTAAAAAGAGCAAGAAGTGTTACCTTTTTCATGTTCTGTCAAGTTTTTGAATTGATGCTGCAAAGGTAGTGCTCTTTTTACAAACGCTTGTACATTAATTACCGAAAAATGTGTAAAAATCGAAAAACGCAACAAAAAAAAAGAGCACTCGCTTGGGAGTGCTCTGGTTTTTAGGGAACATGCTTGCTCCTTTTTTGAGCAGCCTGGTCCTTTTTTGATTGCCCTCTTAGGCGGAGGCCATGTCTCCCGATTGACGGGAGAACGCTCCGGGTCCTTTTTACTCTATAACCACAGCGGTGCCGGAGATGGAGACCATGATCATACCGTTAGCTTGGCCCATCGTCTCGTAACCAAAACTAACTCCGATAATCGCATTTGCTCCCATCTGACGGGCACGCTCCTCCATCTCACGCTGAGCGGTCTCGCGTGCCTCAAGCATATCCTGCTCATAAGAGGACGTGCGTCCGCCAAAGAAATCATGCAAAGAGGCGCCGATGTCCTTCAAGAAATGCATTCCAAAAATCACTTCACCGGACACCAGTCCTTTGTACTCTTTGATTCTGTGCCCTTCAATCGAGGGCGTTGTTGTTAAAATCATATCGTTGTGTTATTTTATGTTTCCTACAGATGGCATTTAGCCTTTGCACACATCCAGCGTACAAAGTTACGGCTTTTTTCTCATATATGCAAAATTATTCCATAATTTGCATCGTTTTTAGTTTAGAGAGACGGAGGCCGGATGGTTATTTTCGACGCAGGCGGCTGGGAGCATTGGCTGAGCCCTGATTGACGAGCGCCGAGCCCTCGAGATTGATAGCAGCGCCATTACGGGCATGGCCGGAGAGAGTCCACCCCTGGTCGGTGATGGTCATCTCGCCATCGGCAATAAGCCACTGGGCCTGTGGGTCGAGATAGCCCTGGTTGAAATAGTTCAGTCCCGTGAAATAGAGCATCGAGCCATCAATCGTCACCTTCGCGTCATCGCGATAACCGGCAATAACTGTCCCTGCTTGTGCTGTGGCGTTGACCGGAAACACACCCGTAGGCAAAGTCGGCGTAGCATTATACGGCGCAAGGACGATAAGGTTCGCAAACGGGATACACTGGGTCTTATTCACCGTAACGATCGACTCTTTGTTCCACGCCTGGATGGTCCACATCGTGACACCATAATCCGGGAACTGCTCGTAGTAGGCATAGGAGGTTGTGAAGGTCTCGGACTTGTTGTTCGAGTAGTCGGCAGGACCACTCGTAGCATTCGGTTCCGGGTAATAATCAGCAACCGGCACAGCCGTGACACCGCCGTGGAGAATATCTGCCCCACCCTTGGTTCCCTCTACAACGGGTTTCTGCGCAGCTTGCACGACCGGTTGGAACTCCTCGGAGAGGAAGGCAACCACCATACAGTTCTCCGCATTCCAAGTGGACTTGAGATCGATAACAAACTGCTCCTCGTAATGACGGTCGGCCTTGACGGTAATGGGGTCACCCTTCGGATTGTCAGACATAAACGCCCGCACGGCATTGCAATGACGGAACTCTTTCCAACCTTCGTAGGTCTCGTAGAAATCCTGTTGGGTATCGACCATACCGGACTCCTTGACGAGGACGGTAAGTTTGAGGTCGGGATAGTCTTCCTTGCAGAGCACACCGGAAACGAAAACACGCAGTTCACGCGTAGCCGGGTCATAGGCATTGCGGATGTTGACAGACGCGTACGTCGTGGTCTCGAACTGGTTCTTGTTCACCGAAGGCAGATAGCCGGGATGGAAGACGACATTGGTACCGTTGCTGGACTTGGTCTTAGCGCGGTCGATCGTAATATTCGGAGCTCCAGACACTTTGAGTGCGGAAGTGATGGTCTTGCTGCCGGCTACGGAGAAATGGTCGGCCGCAAAGCCGTAGTGGTGTAGCACAAGGATGTAGTTGGTGTCATTGGCCATGAAGTCGTGCACGCAGTCCATACCGTAGGGACAGTAACCACAGCTTTGGCCGGTGAACTCCTCGATGAGGTGCTTACGCGGGAAGGACTCGGGGATAACTTCCGGTTCGGGTTCGGGCTTGGGTTCGCAAGATGGGAGAACCAAGAGCCAAGAACCAAGAGCCAAGATGGCAAAAAGTCGATAGGTTTTCATAATTATAAGTGATAAATAGTATTTTCTGTTTCGATATAGATGATGCCGTCGCGGAGAATCTTGCGGGTAACGGATGACGGGTTATCGGTTACGGGCTCGATGTCTTCCGTATTATAGACATAATTCACAGTGAGGGTGCGGGAGTCGGTGCCATCCGAGAAGGTGTATGTAACCGTAATATCGGAGTTAGAGGCAGGCGTATAATGAATAAACCAGTTCGTCAAACCGTTGGTATTGAAGTGCATCTCTTCGGATATCTCGCCATTGCCGGCCGTACATTCTCCTGCACAGCAGAACTCATCCGCTATGTTGGTCTCAGAGCGGGTGATAGTGACGGTAAGCGGGTTGGTTGAGATAAGCGAACCATCCAATTTGTATCTCAAAGCGCCCGTCAAGATATCTTGCTCGGGTTCAGCAAGCTCAACATACATACCTTCGGCAGGTATCTCGCCATAGCCGTTGACGCTGATGATGAGCGCGTGGGCATGGATACTAAGGAGCAGTAGTAGGAGTAGTCCAAGATGTTTCATATGCATCAATTATTTGTTTGTTCTGATCAGAATAGACCGTCACCACCGAACAATGCGCAGGGTCGCACTTGTCGGGGATGGATAGGAAGGGCTCCGGGGATATGGCACGCAGCACATGGCGGTGGTAATAGGCCGTATTGACAGTTCCATCGGGCATAGCTTGCACACCGAGGACACTGTCTTCGACCAGCCAGTAGCTAGTCGTTTGCGGGACAGAGCCTGTCGTTGGTCGTTGGTTGATATTCATTAGCTTGGTGGGCCAATCGGCAGGGGCGATGAAGAAGTTGTCGTCGAAGCAGCGCATGTCGATACTGCCGGTGGGGAAAGGCGTAGTAGGTAGTCCGCCAAGGAGCTGGTAGATAGAGTCCGCCTCGGGACAGGTGTAGTCGTAGGCTCCCTGGGTGAAGGGATTGGACGCAGGATGCAGGGCGATGAGGATGAGGCTATCGCCATAGATATGCTGCAGATTAGCAGCCGTCTCGGCCGCAGCAGGACAGTTGACACAGCGGAAACCGGTGAACTCGAGCAGCACATGTCGACGGGCACTCGTATCCGTCACCGAGACCGGAATGAGTTGTTCCGACTCCGGGATGACTTCACAGGAGGTATGCACTATTAGCACAAGTGCTAATAGCACATGTATGATGTATGATGTATGATGTATGGTGTATTTATGCATTACCAGTTGAAGTTATAGCTAAGTGTGAGGCCTTGCTGTCGAGGCACGTAGCGGCATACACCGCCGGAGCAGTTATAGCCATCCAGGGTCTTGGTATAGCCCAGCTGGAGACGATGGGCTCCGTTGGTATAGGTGGCCGAGGCGGTATAGAAATGCTCGTTGGTTGCCTCGGGTGCATGGCCTATGTTATACATCCATTCGCCGCTGAGCGTGAGTTGGCTGAAGAGGCTCAGTTCGTAGAGCGCGAATATCCACTGTCCATCATAGTGCGGCGAGTAGAGGTACTGGAGTTCGCCACGCATCGACACCTTATCCGATACGCGCACGCGCGACTCGAGCACGGCGATGCCCGACCGCACGAGGCCTCCTTCGCCTTCTACTACATTGAGGTTGATCGCCTCGTACATGAGCATAGCATTGAGCCACCAGTTGCGGGTAAGGCGTTTCTCCAATTCCAGGTTGATATCGGTATAATATTCTCCCTGGGTGCGGGTATCAATAGCCCAACTGCCTTCGGCAGCCACACCGCGAATATGGGACGCAGACAGTTTGAGCGATGTTCCATAGCGACCGCCCATCTTCGTCTTGCGTGGCCAGGAATAACGCAACTCTGTCTGGAAGGCCCATTCACCCAGCCCATACTGAGTAGCATAACTATGATGCGACGGCAACGCGTAGGTATGCTGCTGGCAGAACATGGGCATGAGGTTGAGTCGCCCGGCCAGTCCGTTTCGGTCCATCACAAGTCGGTCGGAGAAGAAGTTCATATGCTCCGAGCGCTTGACCTGAGCAAGTACGGATAGTCCTTTTTGCGAATAACTGAGCGAAGCCATGAGTGCCTGTCCGGGACGGAAACTGAGTTGGTCGATATCGTAGGGATCGTTGGCCTTGTAGGCATACTCCAAGAGCAGGTCGATGCCACGGTATTCCCAATCCAGACGCACATCGCCTGCGCCTACCCATCGGGGAACATTACACAGGTAGAGTCCGTCGTCGCGCGAGACATAGAGCGAATCGAAGCGGTCGTATTTGCTCACGTAACTGCCGCCAAGCGTGAGCGACATGTTCTTCTCCTGCATGCGCGGAGACCACTGGTCGACATGCAGTTCGAGGTCGGCACCGAGGAGTGCATCTTGACGGTAGTTCCATCCCCATGCGCTAT
>JAFPLG010000081.1 GCA_017402895.1 Paludibacteraceae bacterium | reverse complement strand
TCTCTTCTTCCGCCGTCCGAACGCTGCCTCACTTTTTGGCTTTGTTCAGATTGATGACGTCAAAGGTCTCATCCTGCTGCCCGACAACTGGACAGCGCCTGACGGCATCTCTTTCAACCCCAGCACCACCAAGGGCTTGGCCGCTAAAAGCGATTACTATGCCAATACCGATGGCAAGAACTATAACCATAATATCCTTACTTCTGCTCAATGGTCGCAGATGGAAGCTGCTGGGGCAGTCTTTTTGCCGGCAGCAGGTTATCGTTGGGATAACGAGGTCTATATGCAGGACAGCGATTTGGGCATGATGGGTTTTTATTGGTCTGCTACGCCTAATGATAACTGGCAGGGTTACGAACTCTATTTCGATGCTTATGAACTCTCCCCGCAGAACAAGAACAGCCGCATCCACGGTCAGGCTGTCCGCCTGGTGACGGACAATCTCACCGAAAGTATCGAACCCGTAACCGGTAACCCATCACCCGTAACCCGTAAAGTGATTTATAATGGCAAAGTCTACATCCTCCAATCCGGCACCACTTACACCCTCACCGGCTCCGAGATAAAGCAAGAAGAAAAATAAAGAATTATGAAAAAACTATTTCTCATCCTTCCTCTTCTGCTCGTCTTGACGGCTTGCGGCGGAACGGATAATAACACCGATGCACGTATCGAAGACCTCGAGTACGAATTGATGCAATACCAGATGGAAAACGACGAACTGAAAACCTACGTCGGAGAACTCGAAGACCGCATCAACGACCTCGAATCCCGCGTCGAAGATTTGGAATAATAGCAAACAACCAAAGCCATGAATATCAAATCCACTGAACTGATTCGTACCTCACAGAGTTGGGATGGGGCACAGCTGCCGAACTTCCCGCAAGGTAAACCGGAACTGAGAGTAATCCGCTTGGATTTTCCTGTCGGAGCTAAAACCGGATGGCATCATCATAACGTCATCAACTACGGCATCGTTGAGCAGGGCGACTTGACAATTGTCTGTCAAGATGGTTCGGAGCGCACCTTCCACGAGGGTGAACCGCTGGTCGAAGTAATCGGCACCATCCATCGTGGCGAGAATCGTGGCACGAAACCCGTTATCCTCGATATGTTCTACGTCTCTTCCCCCGGAATAGAGGTAACAATCCAACATCCAGAACTATAGCTCATTTGATTAGAAAATATTTTTTTGTTTTTGTTTAATTTAAAAATAGAATATCCGAAAAAAAATTCAATACTATGAAAAATTCCTTCCTAAAAGTCATTCTATCCGGACTCATAGCCTGCTCCTTTTTTGGATGCACGGAGACGCCCGAAAAACCCGAAGTGCCGCCGGGAGAGCCGTCGACGGTAGTATATGAATGCAACGAACGGCTGTTTGCAAAGACCAACGCCTTCAAGGCAATCGAGGCCTACGTGCCTGAACTGAATAAGATGCAGGTGAACGTGCTTTGGCTCATGCCTATCCATCCGCGCGGGACGGTGAAGTCGGTGGGTTCGCCTTATTGCATCAAAGATCACCGCGCCATCGATCCGGCTTTCGGAACGATGGACGACCTGCGGAGCCTTGTCAACACCTGTCATGGGTACGGCATACGTGTCGTCCTCGACTGGGTGGCCAATCATACCTCGTGGGACAACCCGTGGGTGACAGCCCATCCCGATTGGTATCAGGCCGCGCAGACGAGCGACGAGCGGAACTGGAACGACGTGACATTTCTGAACTATTCCAACCGAGAGGTGCGCGACACGATGACGGCCTGTATGCTCTATTGGATCCACGAGGCGGACATCGACGGCTTTCGTTGCGACTATGCCCACGGCGTGCCTTTCGACTGGTGGCGCGAAGCCACAACGGCCATCCTCCAGGAGAAACCCGATGCTTTTCTGCTGGCCGAGACCGAGAAGACCGAACTCTACAACTACGGTTTCGGATTGCTCTACAGCTGGAGCTACCTGACGGCCATCGAGAATCTATATAGCGGTTCGGCCGGCATCCTCAAGTGGATTTCCGCCAGCGATAACGAATACAACGCTACCCCGGCCGGCAAGGAGCGGCTGCGCTATATAACGACCCACGACGAGTGTAACTCCAAGGCGCCGCAGTCGGTCTATACCAACGCCAAAGGTGAACTGTCGGCTTTCTGTCTGACGATATTCATGGGTGGCGTGCCGATGATCTATTCCTCGCAGGAGTTGGGATATATGCAGAAGGTCAACTTCTTCGACTACAAGTTGATGGACTTCCAATCGCCGAACAACACACGCACCGAACTGGAAACCCTTATGTATGCCTACCAGACCACGCGTTATATACGTTCCGGCAAGAAGAAAGCCGGTTCGCTCTCCGACAAGGTGGCGTACGTAGAATACACGCAAGACGACAAGTCGCTGCTGGTGGTTTGCAACACGACGAACAGTTCGCAGACGGTGGACTTGCCGGTGAGTTATCAGCAAGCCAAAGTGGTGGATATGAAGACAGGCGAGAAACTGACTCTCTCGAACCAACTCCAACTGAGCGGCTATGACTATGTGATATACAATAAATAAAAACCGATTCCTACCATGAAACGAATAAAAATTCTATTCTGTACGATTCTGAGTGTGGCACTCTTCGTAGCTTGTGCGCCGGAGACTCTGCTGCGGGTGGCGGTAGAAGATGCGAATATGGAATGTCCGATGGAAGTGGACGAGATGATGACTATCACCAGTCTTACTATCGAGGAAAACAACGTGGTCAGTACATGCGAGATGGATGAGGATAAGTCGGAGCATACCATCGAGCAATTGGATAACCCCGAGGCAAAGAGCATGCTGAAAGCCGCTTTTCTGACCCATTTCCAGACCTCAGAAAACAATCAGGAGATGAGAGAACTTTGCAAGAAAGCCGGCTATAATGTGGTCTATCGTTTCGTGGGGACAAAGACGGGCCATACCTTGGAAATAGTCTGCCTGGCCGACGAGCTATAGACCCAGGAAACGGGAAAACGACTTGGGATTTTTAAAAATGTAACTTGCTCAAATATAGCGAGTTGCATTTTTTAGACTTGGGATTTTGAGGGTTAGGTATTGCACATTTTATGAAAAAGCAGTAATTTTGCGTCACAAATCAAAAATTACGAATCGCTATGAAAACAAAACTTTTAATGATCCTATCCGCAGCCGTTCTCTTCGGCGCATGTTCTATGAAAAGTGGGGATCCTATGGATGGAGCTGGGGACGGCATGTACGAACCCGGTGGAAATGGCACAGAAGGTACTGACGATCAAGAATATGCCGGCAAGGTGACGGCCGGTGAGTGGCGCGATCTGGACAACTGGCTCTTCTGGTCCGACCTGATGAACGGTACCATCGCCGGTCAGGATGGACAAGGCTATGCCTCTACGTGCGACTATTGGGGATTCTATACCAATAACCGCGTAGCTGTGCGCGTCACGAACGAAGCCGGTCAACCGCAGCGCGATGTACCC
>JAFPLG010000004.1 GCA_017402895.1 Paludibacteraceae bacterium | reverse complement strand
GTCAGGGCTACACCAATATCATAACGCGAACCCACAAGGAGTTGGATCTATGCCGTCAAGAAGCCGTAGAGCAGTTCTTTGCTCAGGAGAAGCCGGAGTACGTATTCCTGGCAGCAGCCAAAGTGGGCGGTATCGTGGCCAACCAAAATGCCTTGGCCGACTTCATGTACGATAACATGATCCTGGAGATGAACGTCATTCATGCGGCATGGAAAAACGGCTGCAAGAAACTGGAGTTCCTCGGATCGAGTTGTATCTATCCTCGTATGGCACCGCAACCGATGCCGGAGTCGTGCCTGCTGACCGGTGAACTGGAGAAGACCAACGAGGCCTATGCTCTGGCAAAGATTAGCGGACTCAAATATTGCGAATTCCTCAATCGCCAGTACGGCACCGACTATATCAGTGTGATGCCTACCAACCTATACGGCCCGAACGATAACTATCATCCCGAACATAGCCATGTGCTGCCGGCTCTCATACGCCGCTTCCACGAGGCTAAAGAGAGTGGAGCAGAGTCGGTGACCTGTTGGGGCGATGGTAGTCCGTTGCGCGAGTTCCTCTACGTAGACGACCTGGCTAACCTCTGCGTGTTCCTGATGAATAACTACAGTGGCAACGAGACCGTTAATGCCGGAACAGGCAAAGAGTTGACCATCCGTCAACTGACCGAATTGGTGGCCAAAGTAGTAGGTTACCAAGGCGAGATTCTATGGGACAAGACCCGTCCGAACGGTACGCCGCGCAAACTGCTGGATGTGAGCAAGGCCACCGCTCTCGGATGGACCTACCGAACCGAACTCGAAGACGGTATTCGTCTCGCTTACAAAGACTTCCTGGAAAACCCCATGCGGGCGGAGAGATGATTGAATAATTGATTGCTATGAAACGATATATCCTATATCTTTTTGCACTCTTGTGCTTGTATGCTTGCGGCGGTAAGACGCAACAGAAAATAGACTATCTGCCTTGCCAGACCGAAGTTGGTGCAGGGTGGGGATTTGTAAACCCGGATGGTGAGATAATCCTAAACGGCACCTACAAAAGCCAACCGAGTCCAATCAGTGGCGGACTGTTTACCGTCAAGGAGGGTGATATGTACCAACTCTATCGCCTCTCAGCCGGAGAGCCGGAATTGTTACTGGATAGTTTGATTATGGCCGGTATGCCCGCTTTTGACCGTGTGCCTGTATGTCGCGAAGCCGGCAAGATCGAGATCATCGGTCCGGATGGCCGGTCTGCCTTTGTGCTGGATCATATCGACGGAGAGACTGTGGTAAGTGCGGCACCAAAATATACGTACGGATATCTGGAGATAGAGACGGTTAGTTCGTTAGGCGTCCACCATTCCTGTCTTGTAGACCCGGACGGGCAAGTTGTTCTTCCGCCTCGTTATTCCGACCTATTAGTGCTCAACGAGGACCTTATATGGGTGTTGCAAGAAACGGTGGATAACAGCCAGAACGATTCTACGTCTCAAGTACGCCGCACTGCCTATTTCGTTGATAAGAAAGGCAAGATGCAAACCGACAAGCCGCGCACGTTAACCGATCCCAAACAGGTCATGGCTAAGTTCGGCCCGCAATCCGAAGGCCCGAAATCGGCCAATGGGTGGACGCGTATTGATTATGTAGAGGGATTTGGATACGTAGGTAGTCGCGAACTGAAAATGGCCGTATTGGATCCCAAGACATGGGAAGTTCTCGGACAAGAGGTGTACCGCATAGCTTGGCAACCCGAGGAGGAACAACAAGTAGCAAGCGATACGTATGAATACGACCGCATTGCCAAAACAATCATGACGGCCTTCCAGCAAGAACTGCGTGCCCGAGGCTTTTCTATGCCGGTTGCCTCTCCGTATGTGACGGCCATCTTGGAGACACCCGCTGACGAATATAACTCCTATGCTACGTCGCATACAATCATTTGGCAGGAACATAATATCCAAATCGAAGTGGTGGCTCAGTTTGACACGACGATTATTCGCCAGAAATACAAGATTGAGCATACTGCTCTGGAGAATAAGTATGGCCAGCCGGTTGAGATGAACAAACGCAAGGAGGATGGCTACGAATATAATCCGGAAGCCGACCTGATAAGCGTAGACATGACCTGTCTGATTGACTCTGCCAGCACCGACATCGTCACACAGAAACTCAAAAAACTCATCGGACAACAGTACAAGAAGCGTGAGAACGTCTACCTGGATGGGGAACAAGTGTTCACGTTGACGACAAAGCCGGGACGCATCGTCTTCCATCTGGAGCGTGACCCGCAAGCCATCGCTCGCGAGAAAGCAGCCGCCGAGGCAGCCAAAGATAGTGCGATGCAAGTAGAACAAGGTAAATACGATGCGGCCATCGATAGTGCTATGCAGGCCGTAGATAAACAAGATTCAATAAAACAACCCATAAAAACGGAAGAAAAATGAAAAAACAATGGTTATGGGCACTGCCGATGCTGATGCTGTTGGCAACCCCGTCTTGTGGCAGTTCGGCTCCGCAAGAGGAACGCGTAGAACCCGGCATGGAGGAGGAAGCTCCAATCGTGACGGAGAGTGAGAAAGAGAATATGCTCGATTTCGAAGAGAGCGAAGCAGACTATAAGGAGGCAAAACAGACACTGGAGACTGCTCAGCCCACAATCGAGAAAGCTGTGCAAGACCAAGAACTGGAGCAGGAATTAGAGGCTGCTAAAGAAGGAATGGAGTGAGAAATTCGTAAAAAATCACCCAAAAACACAAAAAAGTATGCAATATATTTGCATATATCAATAATTTTGCGTAATTTTGCAGCGTGAAATGAACGAGGGGACCCGAAAAGGTTCCCTCGCTCGCATAAATTATGGGACATATGCTGAATATAGAAGACTTGAAACAATGGATCTCGGACTTCCTTTCCGAAACCGATTATCAACTCATTACACTTACCGTTTCGGCCGGTAACGACATCTTGGTAGAAGTGGATCGTCTGCAGGGCGTGGACGTAGATTTCTGCGAGAAACTGAACCGCTACTTGGTGGAGAAACTGGATGCCGTAGAGCCGGACTATTCGCTCGAAGTGGGTAGCGTCAGCCTGACTGATCCGTTCAAGACCAAGATGCAGTATGAGAAGAATCTGGGGCACGACGTAGAAGTG
>JAFPLG010000080.1 GCA_017402895.1 Paludibacteraceae bacterium | reverse complement strand
TCATAGGAGCCAAGCAGTTGGTTGTGCAAGAAGCAGCTGAGATAACGGTATCAGCAGGAGTCAGAGTCTTGTGGTTTACGTTGTAAACGATGGTCGGCAGATCGTTGCCTGCGGGAGCAGAGATAACAACCTTCTTAGCGCCAGCCTGGATATGAGCCTCAGCTTTAGCCTTGCTGGTATAGAAACCGGTGCACTCGAGAACAACGTCGATACCCAGCTCACCCCAAGGCAGCTCAGCTGCGTTCGGCTTAGCGTAGATAGTGATCTCCTTGCCGTCAACCGTGATCGAACCCGGAGTAACGACCGTCTTACCGTCCTCTGCGAGAACAGCGTCCTTGTATGCTACAGTGTGCTTACCCTCACCGAACTTACCTGCGAAACCACCCTGAGCGGTGTCGTACTTGAGGAGGTGAGCCAACATCTTCGGGCTGGTCAAGTCGTTGATAGCAACAACCTCGTAACCCTCAGCCTCAAACATCTGACGGAAAGCCAGACGACCAATACGGCCAAAACCGTTAATAGCAACTTTTGTCATAATTTTAGTTGATTAGTTTATTAGTTTATACTGATTATTTGGATTTTTCAAATAGCGACTACAAAATTACGCATTTTTCGCGACATACGAAAATATATTTCGTATATTTCTACGTTTTGCAAATTTAGGTTTGCAAATTTACTTACGCCCAAAATCGGCCGGTATCTCACCCCAGTGTTCGGTGTCCCACTTGAGGATGGTAGTGGTCCATGTATTCTCGTGGAGCCACTGCTCGGCCTTGCGAAGCATGAGGAATAGCTCCTGGTTCTCGGCCGTGCACTCGAGCCGAGTCTCTGCATGTCCCTTGCGCAGCCACGAGAGGGCTGTTCGGCTATCGGAATAGAGGTTCCAGTCGAGATGGTGCTTCTTCAGGTAGGCCAGTCCTAAGACGATAGCCAGAAACTCGCCTATGTTATTCGTTCCCTTCGGATAAGGCCCGCGATGGAACACCTCGGTGCCGGTATCGGCCACCACTCCGCGAAACTCCATCATACCCGGATTGCCGGAGCAGGCGGCATCGACGGCAAGAGCCGGAAGGAGGGGATTGGTGATTGGTGATTGGTCATTGATGATTGGTGATTGGCTCTCCTCTTTGGGCTTTCGGACAATATATTTCTCAGGGCCATCTGCGAGTGCTTGCTCAGCTTCGGCGAGCGTAGGGAAACCTTTGTACTTAGCTCCCTCAGCGCCTTTCACCTGGGCCTCGCAAGCTTCCCAAGAATCGTAGATTCCCGGGGTACGGCCCTGCCAAACGACGTAATATGCCGGACGTTTCTTACTCATTGACGATCAGTTTGCGGGTCATCAGTTCACCATCGACCATCTCGACCACGATATAGATGCCACGGGTGAGCGGGCTTGTGACAGGACGTCCCATAGCGTCGTATACGCCCATCGGCACCACCTCGGCCGCGGGAGTCTGGGTGCGGCTGGCTTTCGCCTGATCGAAGGTAAGCGGACAAGTATAGAGCGTTGCGCCATTGACGGTGGTCAGTTGGCAATGATAGAGCGTAGGCGAACCGCTCAGACCGTTTGGGTCGTAGAGTCGCTGTTGGGTCTCGCCCGGCATGAGCAGGCCGTCGGCATACCACTGGTATGCTACGTACTGGTCGCCCTGGTTGCTCACGAAGAGCACGTCGGTCCACTTGCTATAGACCTGGTCGGAGAGAGCGATGGTATAGTTGACGGTAGCAGTCGTCTCGCATATATTGGCGGTCTCGCCGATTGTGATCGTGGCAGTATAATCTCCTGCTTCCATCTTAGCGGGTGTGAAGACGAGATCGGTGCCGCTGACAGTGCCGGCATAGTGGTTAGCGCCAACCGCTATATCAAAGGTGTTGGGATTGCCGTTTGTGACGGTGAACGGGATACGGATCTCGGTGGCATCGTCGCAGGTGAGGTCGATCGTACCGACCGTGATACGCGGAATGGCGTGGATGGTGAGCATCAGGCTGTCGTAACCCGAAGTGAAGGTATCGGTGCCGATATACGGTGTAAGCGGATAGGTTGTACCCTTCCAGGTGACCGTCTCGCCCTCGCATATCGTAGTATCCAGGATATCGCAGCTATAGCGAACGGGGGCCAGACTCTGGGCCGTCTGCTTATTTGCGGGTTTCGGTGCGAAATATGCCTCCCAGTTGTGGACTCCGGCCAGCGCATCGCGCAGCACGATTGAGAAGTTGTAGGTGCCTTGTTCCTCCACCGCCTTGGCCGGAACGGTAAAGAGGTAGACCGTATCGCGGTCGATATCGCGTACGCATAGATTGCCCTGGGCGTTGCGGTAACGAACCTGCATATTGACTGTAAACTCCGATGCACTACAGAGCATATTCTGGGTAGTGGCAGAGAACGCATCCACCCGCGGTTCGTAGGCCGTGAGCACAAACTGTTGCTCAGACTTCACGACACGCGAGACACTGCTGATCGGATGGAACTGGATATCATCCAGCGCGAAGTCGTTTCCGATATTCAGGGTGTTGGTATTGAGGTTGACCACAGAGATGCGGACATTATCACAATTCTGATTAGCATAGAAAGTCTTCGAACGCTGGTGCCAGAGGTTGTTGCGATACTCCGGCAGGCTCAGGTCGAGCACTTCGGACGAGTCGAGACGCAGAGGATGGACGGGATCGGTGATATCCTCGATATAGAAGCGGAAACGCGCCGCATTGTCCATCTCACCGTAGTTGTTGATATTGGCCGCCCAAAAGGAGAGCACGTAGGTAGTACCCTTCTGGAGACGAAGTTTCGGGTTGGAGGCCGTCGTGGCATACCATGCTCGTTTGTTACCACCCGCAGCACCCGTCTCTGCATCGATGAGCGCGAAGGAATTGCCGTCGTGGGCCACAATCGGCGCATACGACTGCCAGAAGTTGTTCGCATTCTTTACTACGGCAAAGCCGTTGCGGTTGAGTTTGCTTGGATTGACTCCGCCGGGTAGTGTGTCGGTATAGAAATTGACCCGTGTATTGGCGGTCTGGGGGAAATAGCCCCAGAAGTTGTATTCGCTAATTGTACTAACCTTGCCATAGGAGCCGTAGTCCATCGTCGGGTCCTCGTAACTACCGTTGGTCATCAGGTCCTCCATCGTGCCGTTGGAGGGGAAGTACTCCTTGTAGATATAGGTGCAGGTAGAGTCCTGGCCGAAGCCATTGACTACGAGCGTCTGGGGAGCACCGTGGACGGTGTCCAGTTGGCCGGTCTGGTCGTTATGCACCAGCCATACGTAGATGTTGGTCGGCTCGGCATCAACGGGTGTGAGCGTGAAGTCCTGGCCCGTCAATAGGTTCTGGCTAACTACCTGGACAGCCTCTTTGGCATTGGGTACATCGATGGTGATGGTCTTAGAACAGTTGGTTTGATCGCCCTGGAAATAAGCCGTAGCATGGGTGGTCTGACCGCTAACGGTGGCAGCCGGCACGCCCTTGAGCGAGAAGGACTGCGGACTCTTGATTGTATCACCTAGAAGGACGATAGAGTGGCCCTGACACTCAACAACCAGGTCGCCGCTGGCCTTGCCGAATGCTACCATACCATCCAGTGTAAAGGTATTGTCGTCGGCATTGACGGCCGAGATGGCTGTCTCGAAGCTGGTAATCTCGCAATCGAGTTCGCACTTGTCGGCATCGGGCTTGAGGTAGATCAGTCGGCGTCCGGCGGGAGTGGACGAATGGAGATAGTAGTAGATGCCGCCGGTAGGAATCGTAGGTTTAGGCAGATTGATGACGGTGTCGATCAGGTTCTCGCCGTCACGTTTCTTGCCGGCATAGTTATTCATCGAGGTCCAGTTGGTCTTATCCTCGGAGCGGTACCACTCGTGTCCGTGGACATCGCCATAGGCATAGGCTGTCTTCGTGCTATTCAGTTTTGCCTTAAGCGAGAAGGGGTCGCCTGCAGAGCCTGGGCAGACCGACACTTTCTCCTGGGATACGGAAGCGACATACCCGGCGATCTTCGTGAGCGCAGGCGAATACATCTTCCAGCGATGAGAGGCATCGGCGAAGTTGTCGATACAGTTCCAGTCGGCCGGGATGTCGATATCGGAGGTCTGGTTCCACACGCCGGTCCAGTCGTGGGATGCGTTAGCTGGATTCTTACGTACCACGATCACCTGGTCGTACGACCCGGCTGTCGGAAATACCGCCTTATATATCTTACCGTTTTCTTGCGTCAGATCCAACCATGTACCTCCGATTGAATTAAAGAAATACAAGTACAACTTCGCTCCATCTATCGACCAGTCGAAGTCCTGCTGGATGTTGACGTATATCTCTTCGTTCTGAGCGAAGTTGCGGGCGCCAAGCGTCAGCGTAGCGCTCAGCAACAGTCCTAACGTAATATATCTCATGTTTTTAGCCATAAAGGCACGATTAACTGCGTTTGTCATAGCTATTCCTCCTTATTGTTCTACATCACTTTGTTTCTGGACCACTTTGACTTCCACACGGCGATCGAGTGTCAGTTCGTGGTTGACATTCTCGTCGTTGGGCACGAGCGATCCGTGGCCCACTACAATCACGCGCTCGGGGTCGATACCTTGCTCTACGAGGTACTTAGCCACCGCCTTAGCACGGTTGTAGGCCAGTCGTTCGTTGTGCCAGCGCGAGCCCTCTTGGGATGCGTGGCCATCGATAGCGATCTTAGCCTCCGGCACCTTGTTCAATACGCCTACTATGGACGAGAGATACGACTTGGATTCCTCGCGCAGCAGGTAGCTGTCGTAGTCGAAGTAGATCTTGTTGAACCGCTCCACTTCCTCAGCCGCCTTGCGGATATTCTCGCGGATGAGTGTATCAACCTGCTCCCGGACCAGCGTGTCGCTATGGGCGATCATATCGACCGTTGTGTCGCGAACAGTGAAATAGTCGAAGTAGTCGATTATCTCATGCTTCGGAGGGGCTATGTAGTGCCAGTGGACACCCACTTTGAAGCCCGCTTCCCAGGGGTGAGAAGCGGAAGCCATGTCAGTGGCGTATGCACCTTTGTACTCCTCCATGAAGGTGAAGGTATCGTCCTTCCAGCCGAGTGCTTTCTTCTCGGAGCGGTTGGCATCGTTGAGTGATACGTTGAAGTAGCCGCCGATAAAGAAGTCGACCTGAGGTGTCATCGGCAGCAGCGCACCGCAGTCAGCAAAGAGCGACACTTGGGGTGACACGCGCAGTTTTCCGCGTGCACAGGGTTCGTTGGTATAGTCCTTGACGCCGAACTCATGTACGTCGTCGAGCGTCAGGTTCCACTTAGGATAGTAGCCCGAGTGAGCCACCTCGCCCTCGAGTACCCGGTAGCGACGCGACACGGAGAATGCCGGCGCCAGACCCAGAGCGGCAAACAGACGGGCATTCCAGCTGTCTTTCTTGTACTGGAACTGAGCAGAAACCGGAATAGCCAGGTTGTGGATGGTCTCCCGCTCGCGCCAGCGAACAACCGTAGAGGTATGGTCGTAGTGCTGTTCCAGGTCGGTGTCGGTCTGGTCGTTCCATACGTAGGATCCACCCAGATGGGCAAAACTGGTATAATTGGTGAACCATAGACCGATGCCGAATCCCCAATTCTGGGAGAGGAACTGTGCATACTGAATCTGGAGTTGTGCACTAAACGACGGTCCCGTAGAGCAGTCCGGCGAGCGCAGTTGATAACCGAGCGATCCGATGCCGAGTCCGAGATGGGCTTCGACGTACGAACCGCGACGGTCCGCAGAATCGGCATAGGTGATCTCCTCGCGCTGCTTCGCCGTGCTGTCCGGCGTAGAAACGACGGTTATCAAGGTGTCGACATAGTGATGAATCGTGGTGAATCGACGGAGCACCAGACTGTCGGGGGTCTCCTGCAGTTCGGGAGTGTCCTCCATCGGAATGGTCTGCTCCGATACAGCTGTGTGGTTGGGCGAGGATGCCGAACGCAGAATCTGAACAGTGTCGCTCTGTGCAAATAGAAATAGGGATGAACACATCGCGACGAATAATGTCAGTAGTTTATTCCTCATGGTTGTTTATGGTTTGTTTGAATTTTAGTGATCCGCCCGGGAATCGAAAATCGCTACAGCGATAATCGTGCCCCCTAGGGCTAAGAACCCAAAATTGAGCTTTATTTATTTTTTGTAGTCCCACCGAGAATCGAACTCGGATCTAGGGTTTAGGAAACCCGTATTCTATCCATTGAACTATGGGACCAATCCATTTACTACGGGACCTTTTTAGCATCGACTCGGAAATTCTCCGTATTCCTCGAAGGTGTAGTTGAGGAAGTCGTTCATCGGCTTAGCCGCCGTTGCGATATCTATAATGCGGTCCATAAAATCCGGAGCACAGACCTCGGCATCGCTGAGCGGTGTACTGAAGGTATACGTCTTGTGCTTCAACCAGTCTGCATGCTTAAACGCCGGATCAAAACCAGCCGGTACTTTCTTCAATGCGCCCCATGTATAGTCAAAATCCTGTCCGAAATATTTCTGCCAACTTGGAGCAGCCATAATGTCCTCCACCTCTTCGTAGTTGGCCTCAATTTCGCGGCGCAGAGCCATGAGCAGTTCCTTTCCGGGATCCCATATACCCCCGGCGAACAAGCAATTACCGGGCTGGAGATGGACGTAGTATCCGCCACGCATAGATTTCTTGCCCCAAGTCTTTGGCCGACCGGGCACACCCGTAGCCGGGAACACGCCGAACCACTCCTTGTACGGACGCTTGTCGTGGGAGAAACGCACGTCGCGATAGATACGCCATATACAGTCTTTCGGTTGCAGGCCGACGAGCGTCGGGTCCAGTTCCGTGAGGCGATGGATATACTCGGCCGAGAAGTCGACGAAGCGGGTGTAGCACCGTTGGTACCACTCCTTATGTTCGGCAAACCACTCGCGGTTGTTGTTCACCGACAACTCGGTCAAGAAATCTAATATATCTTTCATTTACGATTTACCATTAGCCAATAACTATTAGCCCTTAGCCATTAGCAAATTCATGCATCGTCTCAGTCCGTCCATCCAGTGGGGAATCTCCACCTTGAAGGTCTTTTTAAACTTCGACTTATCCAGCACACTGTAGTGGGGACGTGGGGTCTTATACACATATTCTTCCGACAGTATCGGCCGAACGCGGCACGTATCTATTCCGGCTTCCTCATGAATAGCCAGGGTGAAGTCGTACCACGAGCACACACCTTCGTTGGTGAAGTGGTATATTCCGGGATGCCATTCCGGTGCCTCCAGGACGGTAAAGATCGCCGCAGCCAAGTCGGCCGCATAGGTTGGCGTTCCGATCTGGTCGAACACCACTCCCAGCGATTCCTTCTCGCGTCCGAGACGCATCATCGTCTTCACGAAATTGTTGCCAAACGAAGAGTAGAGCCATGCCGTGCGCAAGATAACGGCATCGGGGCAGATACTTAGGAGTTGTTGTTCCCCGGCCAGTTTGGTGCGGCCGTAGGCCGTACGCGGTGCCACGGGGTCGTCCTCACGGCAAGGCAGGTGCTCATCGCCGGAGAAGACATAGTCGGTGCTGACATGGATGATTCGTCTGCCGGTAGAAGCCAGATTGGCGACTGCATCCGCATTGATACGCAGCGCCGTAGGTTCATCCTCTTCGGCCCTATCCACGTTGGTATAGGCGGCACAGTTGA
>JAFPLG010000079.1 GCA_017402895.1 Paludibacteraceae bacterium | reverse complement strand
GGGACTTGAACCCGAGGGCACTTGGGGGCTGTTTTGCTTCAGCCCCTTAAGTATTATTTATGCCTATTTCACAAGTATGGTCAGATAGTAGCTTTCACTGTCGCCCAAAGTATCGAGGCCTCCCAGGATTCGCTCAACATCACCCACGGCCAGGATATGGCCATGGTGCAAGGTTCCTACAGCGATAGCGGTCTTTCAGCCTCAGCGGTCTTACAGCAAAGCGATCCTTCAGGCGAAGCCGGTCAAACCACCATCTCTTGTGGTTTACGCCGCGGCCAGAAGAAGCAGTTCCGTCGCGACCGCAAGGACTATAAGCGCCTCATCGACCATATAGGCCTGATTCCGCTTGTCATGGTCTCGCCGGCCGACCACCAACTCATCGAAGAGGGCTCCGACGAGCGACGCCGGTTCATGGACGTCGTGATCTCCCAACTCGATAAGCACTACCTCGACTGTCTGACCCAGTACAACGCCCTGCTCAAGCAGCGCAACGCCCTCTTGAAGCAGGTAGCGGATGCGGATGACCAAATGGTAAATGGTACATGTCCAAATGGTAAATGTGACGATCTCTTCGAGGTCCTCGAGGAACAGATGATTCCGCTGGCCGAGTATATCTTCCGCTCGCGCGATCAGTTTATTAGCCGCTTTGTGCCTATCTTCCAGCAACTCTACGACGAGCTGTCGGGTGGGGCAGAGCAGGTTCTGCTTACCTATCAGAGCCAACTCCATACGCGCGACTTGCGTCAGGCCTATCGCTCTACGCGTCAGCGTGACCTTATCCTCGGCTGGACCAGCCAGGGCATCCACAAGGACGAACTCCTCATGCAGCTCGGCGACTACCCGCTCAAGCAAGTCGGCTCCCAGGGCCAGCAGAAGACCTACCTGATCGCCCTCAAACTCGCCCAAGCGTTGTATTTGTCTAAATGGCCCAATGACAAAATAAATGACCCATACGGCAAAGCAGATCGTATGAACGAAGTGAATAAAGAAATGGTAAATGACCAAATGGTAAATGCAACAAAACCCGTTTTGTTGCTTGATGATATCTTCGACCGTCTCGACTCCGAGCGTGTGGCACGAATTGTGCAGATTGTTAAGCGACCCGAGTTTGGCCAGATATTTATAACCGATACCGACCGTCAGCACCTGACCGATATACTCCGTCCCGATCCCCAGGCGCGCGTCTTCCTGGTTAGCGACGGCCAAATACAACACATCGACCTATGATAAAGCGACTCATACCTGTCCTGCTGGCATGCCTCCTTGTGGCATGCTCCAGTGTCCGAGCTAATGATTCTATTCCCGAAAACGATACGATAGCGGGCAATATCCCGTTCCGTGCGGCATGGATCGCCTCGGTGGCCGGCATTGATTGGCCCTCTCCTGCATCTCGTGGAAATACGATCATGCAGATGGAGGATATGTGCGGTATTCTCGACTCGCTAGCCGAACTTGGGCTGAATGCTATCATCTTCCAGGTCCGTCCTACGGCGGATGCGCTCTATCTCTCGCCCTACGAACCTATCTCCCACTGGGTGACGGGACGCCAGGGTGACTGGAATGGCCAGCTGCCTTACGACCCGCTCCGGTTCGTGATCGACGAAGCCCATCGTCGTAATATGGACGTCCACGTATGGCTCAATCCGTATCGTGTCACCCAGGGACAGATGACCCGCGAGTCGCTCGCGCCGGACCATATCATGCGTCGCCATCCCGAGTGGTTCCTTCGCTACAACAACCAGTGGTATTTCAATCCCGGACTGGACTCTACGCGACGCTGGATCTGTACCGTCGTGGCCGACCTCGTTCGCCGCTATGATATCCAGGGCGTGCATATGGACGACTATTTCTATCCCTATCCGGTCTCCGGCCAGGTCTTTCCTGATGAACAGACCTTCCGCGACTATCCGCGGGGCTTCGAGGACCTGGGCGACTGGCGCCGCAACAATACCAACCTCGTTATCCACGAGCTCCACGATACGATCAAGGCTATCCGCCCCGAGGTGGAGTTCGGTATTTCGCCTTTTGGCGTCTGGCGCAACTATTCGGAGGATACGCTCGGTAGCCATACCCGCGCCCTCACCAACTACGACAAGCTCTATGCCGATATACGCCTATGGATGCAGGAGGGTTGGATCGACTATGTAGCGCCGCAACTCTACTGGGAGATCGGTCATCGCCTGGCCGACTACGAGCACCTCTGCCATTGGTGGGCGGAGAATCGCTTCCAGACCAAGCTCTATATCGGTATGGCGCCTTATCGCTTGGGACGAAAAGGCGAGAATGCAGCTTGGCACAATGGCAACGAGATCGTGCGCCAGATGCACTTGAATCGTACTATCCCGGGTATCGAGGGAGAGATCTTCTATTCTACGCGTCCCCTCCTGCGCAACCCGCGCCATGTGTGCGACTCTATCCGTGCCTTCTACCTCTCCCCGGATACCCTCTCCCAGGACACCGTCGCCGGACCAGAGGTAAAGTAATCTGCTTTTCGCCATCTTCATCCTACCTTTCGCCATCCGAATCTATAGGGTGGCGATTTTTTGTGCTTTTATCAAATAATTTTGCATAAGCTCGAACTGGCAAAGAGTACCGTGGAATTGAGCAAAAACACTCCCCTAGCGTGTCGCATATAACTGGCGCGATTTTTTTTGTGTATTTGTAGTACCTTCGGACGCCGCCTTGACTGTGTCAATAAGGAGTTCTATGTCCTTGTTGCAGTGAGGGCTACTGCGGACTCGCTCCGCGCACTTACTCCTCATAATATCCACCGGATATTCTTCGGTGCGCTTTCCGCTTCACCCACCGAAAGTACGTTCGCACTGTCGTGCAAACTCAATCTTTTTCGCCAGAAAATCCACTTGTACAAGCACAGATGATATTTTCTGCCAAAAAATCTTGCAAATTTGAAAAAATTGTAGTACCTTTGCACGATTTTTTTGGAGAAAAGAAGCTATATGCGAAAGAAGTATAAGGTATTAGTCGTATTTCTACTGGCGGCCATCACGCCGCTTTTTGCGCAGTATGACGCCCACCTGGTGGGACACGTGCTGGATGAGAAGACAGGCGAGCACCTGCCGTTTGTGAACGTACAACTCAAGGGAACGAATATCGGTACGGTGACCGATGAGTCGGGCCACTACTTCCTAAAAGACCTACCTCTTGGCAAGCAAACCGTCGTATTCAGCTACGTGGGCTACGAGACGGAGGAATTGCCGGTGGTGCTCCAGGAGGGCAAGACCATCGAACTGAAAGCCGTCATTCATGAGATACCTCACCAGCTCAACACCGTGGTCGTCACCGCCAACCGCTATGCCACCAAACGGCAAGAAACCGCCACTATCGTCAATGTGCTCTCGCCTAAGTTGTTCGAGACCACGGCCGTGGCATGCGTAGCCGATGTGCTGAATTTCCAGCCCGGTCTGCGCGTGGATAACTCCTGTAGCAACTGCGGCAAGACCGAGATACGTATCAACGGCTTGCAGGGGCAGTACAGCCAGATACTGATGGACAGCCGTCCTGTGTTCTCGTCACTGGCTTCGGTATATGGGCTGGAGCAAGTGCCGGCAGCAATGATCGACCGCATCGAAGTGGTCCGTGGTGGCGGAAGCGCTATGTACGGTGCGAACGCTATAGCCGGCGTGGTGAATATCATCACCAAAGAGCCGGTGCGCAACTTCGTCAATATCGCCAATACCAGCGGCATAAACGAACGTCTGGGATATGACATCAATACCGAACTGAACGCATCGGTGATGTCGGAGAATCGCAAGATAGGAGCCTACCTGTTTGCTTCTCACCGCACACGCAGTCCGTACGACCGTGACGGCGAAGGCTTTACCGAGGTGCCGCAACTGCGCACGACGACAGCCGGTGCACGTTTGTTTTTTAAGACCAGCGCCTACAGCAAGATAACGGCCGAATACCATCACACGACGGATTTCCGACGCGGAGGCAACAACTTCAATCAGCCGCCTCACGAAGCAGATATCGCTGAGCAGCTCCGCCATAATATCGATGCGGGATCGCTGGCCTTCGACTGGTTCTCGACCGACAACCGCCATTTCGTATCGGCCTATTCGGCTATCCAGCATATCGGTCGCGAGAGTTATTTCGGAGCCGGCCAGGACCCTAATGCCTACGGCCAGAGTCGTGACCTGACCTCCAACACGGGGCTGCAGTACCGTTTCTCGTATCCCTGCGGACGGATGAACGGTGACCTGAGTGTAGGTGCAGAATATACCTACAACGGCTTGAGAGACCGGATGCTGGGATATAGCCGCGACCTAAAGCAAGACGTGCATATCGTAGGCGGGTACGCCCAGAACGAGTGGAAGAACGAACAATGGAGCGTGCTCCTCGGTGCTCGACTGGAGAAGCACAACCTGCTCTCCAAACCGGTCTGCACGCCGCGTGCGACAGTGCGTTATACGCCGGTGAAAGGACTGGTGCTGCGTGGCGGCTATAGCAGTGGTTATCGTGCCCCGCAGGCCTACGACGAAGACCTGCACGTGGCAGCCGTGGGCGGACAGGTGTCGCTTATCTCGCTCGACCCGAACCTGCGTCCCGAGTACTCGCATAGTGCTACGCTCAGTGTCGACTGGTACCGTCAGTTCGGCCGATGGGAAGTCAATCTCACCGCCGAGGGATTCTATACCTATCTGAAAGATGTGTTCTTCCTGCGCGAAGACGGTTACGACCCCGCAGGCAACCTGCTCATGACGCGTACCAATGCCGATGGTGCGTGGGTGGGCGGACTGAACCTCGAAGGAAAAGTCTCCTTTCACCGTTCACCTTTCACCTTCAACCTTTCTATGGGCTACACGTATCAGCAGAGCCGCTACCTGACCCCGCAGGCATGGAGTACGACGGTGGCACCGCAGACCCGTATGCTCCGTACACCGGACAACTACGGCTATCTGCTGCTGGATATACAACCCATTCGCGACTTTACGATTTCGATCAATACCAAGGCTACGGGCTCGATGCTCGTGCCGCACCTGGCCGGCTTTATCGCCCGGGACGAAGAGACCAAGACACCGGCATTCTGGGACCTGAGTATCCGACTGGCATACGACATCCATCTGTATAAGCACTACTGCATGGAGATTAGTGGAGGCGTGAAGAATGTGCTCGACCAGTTCCAGCGCGACCTGGATCATGGCGCTAACCGCGATGCGGGCTATATCTACGGTCCCACTCAACCCCGTACCTACTTCCTCGGCCTGGCACTGAAATTGTAAGAAAAGGTGAAAGGCATCTTTC
>JAFPLG010000078.1 GCA_017402895.1 Paludibacteraceae bacterium | reverse complement strand
TCTTCAAAGCAACATGCAATATTCCTTAAGCTGCCTCGAAGGGGATCTCTTCAAAGCAACATGCAAAAAATCCTGCAAATGGCAAAAATAAAACTTGCTTTATGTCTTACCTCAATACGTTTTATCACAATACGTTCGAACGATTATTTTAATAAAAAGTTATTAAAATCTTGCGCATTCGGATTTTTTTTTGTAACTTTGCCGCGAATTTTGTATATAAGCGAAAAATAGATATGATACGAGTAGCAGTTTTAGGTTATGGAAATATAGGTCGTGCCGCAGAGCAGGCCATTCTGGCAGCTCCTGATATGGAATTGGCCCGCATATTCCATCATAATGACCCGAGTGTCTCCGGAGACGAAAAAGCCATGCGGGAAAATCCCATCAATGCAGATGTTATGCTGCTGTGCACCCCGACGCGTGAAGTGCCCGAGTTTGCCGAGAAGATGGCTAAAATGGGTATTTGCACCGTAGATAGTTTTGATATCCACGGCCGAATATACGACCTGCGCAGCCAGTTGATGCCGCTTTGCGAGCAATATAAGACGGTGAGCATCGTTTCTGCCGGTTGGGATCCGGGTACCGATTCAATGGTGCGTGCATTGCTTCTTGCTATGGCACCCAAGGGATTGACCTATACCAATTTCGGTCCGGGTCGTTCTATGGGTCACTCGGTAGCAGCCAAGGCCATTCCAGGCGTGAAAAACGCATTGAGTATGACTATTCCTCTGGGAACGGGTGTGCATCGCCGTATGGTATATATCGAATTGGAGGACGGTGCTGATTTCAAGACCGTAGAAGCCAACCTGCTAAAAGACGATTATTTTGCCCACGATGAAACGCATGTGATACCCGTCAAGTCGGTGGACGAACTCAACAACGTAGCGCACGGCGTACACCTGACGCGTTCCGGCGTGAGTGGTGATACCCACAACCAGCGCTTTGAGTTTAATATGGAAATCAATAACCCGGCGCTCACGGGTCAGGTGATGGTTAGTTGCGCACGTGCCGCATACCGTATGCAGAAAAACGGTGAATACGGATGCCGCACCATGATAGAACTTCGCCCGATAGACATGCTGCCGGGAGAAACAGAGGAACTGATAAAAGCAATCGTATAATATGGAACCGATGACTACCAAGGCCAAAGTGATCACCTGGAGCAGCGTTGTGGCTGTTGTGGTGCTGGCCGTGTTTTTATTCTTTAAGTTCTGGTTCGTCTATTCCGAAGGCGTAAATGACGGCGATATCAACTACTTCCAGAAGGAGGGCTTCATCTTCAAGACCTACGAGGGCAAGATGATCCAGACGGGTCTGAAATCCAAGCCTGCGAACGGAGGTGCGATACAGTCCAACGAGTTTAAGTTCTCGGTGGATGATGAGCGTATCGCCCAACAACTCATGGAAGTGCCCAGCAACGGCGTTAAGCTGCACTGGCATCGCTACCTTGGTACATTACCTTGGCGTGGTAATAGTGAGTTTGTAGTGGACTCGATTGTGAGCCACAAGTGAGCCGGAGTAGGCTCCGGAGCCATACATGCTAAAAACTGAAAATCTGAAAACTGAAAGAATATGCTTACATCTGAGGAAAACAATTTTGTTAAGTATTTCGAGCGTTCGTTCGTAGAGAACTGGGAACGTCCTGCCGTGACGGATTACGACACGGGAAAGACTCTGACTTATCGCTACCTGGCCGCCAACATAGCCGGTCTGCACATCACCTTTGAGGAGTGCGGCATCGTGCGTGGCGACAAGATTGCGCTGATGGGACGTAACAACTCCAATTGGGTGTCGGTCTATCTGGCCGCCGTGACCTACGGTGCAATTATCGTGCCTATCCTCCAGGACTTCCACGCCAACGACGCTATCCATATCATCAACCATTCGGATTCGAGGCTTCTATTCATATCGGATGCGAACTGGGAAGGTATCGACTTGGACCAGATTCCAGGTGTGCGTGCCGTGTTCTCGCTCAACGACTGGCATCCTATCTCTCGCCAGGTATCGGTGGAGAAGGTATGTCACGACGAGATCGTGCGCCTCTATGAGAAGCGTTATCCCAATGGCGGTATCAAACCCGAACACGTACAGTATGCCGAGCGCTCGAACGAGGAGATCGCCTCGATCAACTATACATCCGGAACGACGGGCTTTAGCAAAGGTGTAATCACCCCGCTGAACGCACTGGCCGGAAATATCAAGTATGCTCACGAGCATGGACTGGTACATAACACCAGCCGCCACGTAGCCTTCCTTCCGCTGGCACATGCCTATGGTTGCGCATTCGACTTCTTGGCTTGCCTCTCGGCCGGCGGACATACATACCTGATTGGTCGTACGCCGTCTCCGAAGATTCTGTTGAAGGCCTTTGCGGAAGTGAAGCCGACGATTATCCTGTCGGTGCCGCTGATTCTGGAGAAGATATACAAGAAGATGATCGTGCCGCAAATCAGTACGCCGCCGGTTAGCTGGGTACTGCGTCTGCCGTTCCTGAGCGAACTGGCTTGCGCTAAGATACGCGAGGAATTGGTAGCCGCCTTTGGTGGTGAGTTCAGCCAGATGATTATCGGTGGTGCACCGCTCAACCCCGAGGTGGAAGCTTTCTTGCGCAAGATTAACTTCCCGATGACGGTAGGTTATGGCATGACCGAGTGTGCACCGCTGATAGCCTTTACACCGTGGAAAGAAGGCGGAGGCAAACTCTTCTCCTGCGGACGACCGCTGGATGGCATCATGGAGGTGAAGATTGAGAACCCGGATGCGGATGGAGTAGGTGAGATTATGGTGCGCGGCGAGAACACGATGCTCGGTTACTACCGCAACACCAAGGCTACGCGCGAAGTGATGACCAAGGGTGGCTGGTTGCGTACCGGTGACCTGGGAACCTTGGACGAGGACGGCTTCCTCTTCATCAAGGGACGTTCGAAGACGATGCTGCTGGGTCCTTCGGGCCAGAATATCTACCCCGAAGAGATTGAGGCCAAACTGAACAACATGCCATACGTCATGGAGTCGCTCGTACTCCAGCACAAAGACAACCGACTGGTGGCTCTCATCTGTCCGGACTATCAGGAGGTGGACAAAGCCCATCTGACGCGCGAACAACTGGACGAAGCGATGGAGGAGAACCGTCGTCAGGTGAATGCACAACTGGCGGCCTATGAACAAATCAACAGCGTCAAACTCTTCCCGCACGAGTTTGAGAAGACCCCGAAGAAATCCATCAAGCGTTTCCTCTACAACTCGATGATAGACTAAGGGCGAATGGCAAAAGGTTATTGGCGAATGGTATGAATCTCTGTATTGACCAAGGAAATAGCCGAACCAAGGTGGCACTGGTGGACGAAGGACGCATTACACATCACTTCATCTACAAGACTTTCTCATCTGCCGATGTAGAACGTCTATTCTCCTTGTATCCCATTACGGATTCGATTATCTCCTCGGTCATCAATATAGAGGCCGCCATCGTTAATACACTGCATCGCAAGAGTCGACTGTTTGTGCTCTTCGACCACCAGACACCTGTGCCGATCACCAATCGCTACGACACGCCCGAGACACTGGGTCAGGACCGACTGGCGGCAGCCGTGGGGGCCAAAGCACTATGCCCGAACGAGAACCTGCTCATCATCGATGCCGGATCGGCCATCACCTACGACTTCGTGTCGGAAGCTGGCGAGTACATGGGCGGTAATATCGCACCGGGGCTGAAGATGCGCTTCACGATGCTGCAACGTATGACCAAGAAGTTGCCGCTCGTCGAGGCAGATGAGAACGAACTGCTGCCTTTGTTTGGCCAAAATACCCGCGATGCCATAGCGGCTGGCGTGATACGTGGCGTAGCCTACGAGGTAAAAGGCTATATGCGGACACTGCAACATCGCGTGCCGCATTTCGAGACATATCTCACGGGTGGGCATGCCGGATACGTACTGCGCAACGTGCGAGACTCTAAGCGCGAGAAACGAACCATACGATATGAGAAGAATCTGGTGCTCATCGGATTGAACGAGATACTTGAGTATAATAAGACCGCTTCGCTCAAAGAATAAAGACCGTCCTACGGACTGAAAGACAAAAGATAAAGAATGATAAAAACGTTTAGAAATATTGTCGTTGCATTGGCGCTGATGTGCAGCGCAATAGCAACTGCGCAGAACCAGACATCGTCACCCTTCTCGCGCTACGCGTACGGTGACTTGAACGACAATGTGCCTGTCGCCTATCGTGCGATGGGTAGTGTGGGGATTGGTATGCGCAATAACAAAGTGATTTGTTCGGCTCAGCCGGCTTCGTATACAGCCTGCGACAGTTTGACCTTTATGTTTGACGTTGCTGCTTC
>JAFPLG010000077.1 GCA_017402895.1 Paludibacteraceae bacterium | reverse complement strand
TGTGAGGCTCCGGTTCAGGAGACACTGACCGCAACGGAGATAGGTGCACACAAGGCAACCCTCAACTGGGGAGAGAAGGAAGGTGCGGCAAGCTATATCCTCCAGGTTTCGACCGATTATACCTTTACCGAGGACTCGGCATTCGTTTACAACGATACCGTTCCGTCCAATACGTTCGTGGTAACCGGTCTGAAGGCTTACGAGAATTATGTATGGCGTGTACGTACTATCTGCGCCGGTGATCTGGGTGAGAGTGAGTTCTCGATGAATGCGAACTTCACGACTGCTCGTGAGCCGTTCTTCGTGGAGACCTTCGGTGCAGCTAACCTGGAGTCTGATTGGCAGTTCGCTACCAACTCGGCTATCACGGTTATCGACAGCACGGATGTAGAACTGACGGGTGCTAATAGCACTTCGTATGGCTGGCGTCGTGTAACGACCAATGCCGGTCTCGAGGGTGCGCACTATGCCGTAGTATTCTACTCCAGCTCGTCCGCAACGACGCACGACTATGATTACTACTGGATGATTACTCCGACGATCTCGCTCGACGAGACCAAGCCGGCGCACCTCACGTTCGACATGGCTCTGACCGGTTGCTCGGCTTCGACCACTCCGGCTGCAATTCCGGCTTCGGAGGCACAGATGGCCGATGACTACACCTTCATGATTGCTCTGTCTGAGGACGGTGGTAAGACTTGGAAGAAGGAGAATATCCTTGGTATCTGGAATAACCAGCTGCCTGCAGGCAACCAGTTGCGTGACATTCCGTTCGCTCCGGCGAATATGCGTTACGACCTGACCAAGTATGCCGGCAAGAACGTACGTATAGCCTTCTATCGTGAGGCCGATACCTATAAGGGTAGTGCTCCTTACACCAGCGCGGTTCACCTGGATAACATCCGTATCAACTACTTCGACGTAGTTGAGGATGCTGCTCAGGCTTGCCAGTACGAGGATGTCGATAAACTCGGCTTCTATATCGATGGTGATAAGGTGGCTGCAGGTGATTCGACCTATCGTCGTCTGGATAAGGCGTATGACTTCGATGCAAACACCAAGGGCTATCGTGATAGCATCTATGTGCTGAATGTATCGTACGCTCCGGTAGAAGAGACCTTCGTAAGTGATACCATCTGTGAGGGTGAGACCTATACGGATATCAACTTCACGGGTAAGGATCGTACCGGTACCTATCGCCGCAAACTCCAGTCGGTTGAGCACTGTGATAGTTTGGTAACCCTCAATCTGTATGTCATTCCGCGTGCATATGCAGAGGACGAGGTGGTTGCTCTCTGTCAGGGCGAGACCTACACATGGAATAGCGTTGTTTACAACCGCGCCGGTCTCTACCGCGATACCACTGTTTCGGCAGCAGGTTGCGATAGTATCATGACGCTGGTTCTCAGCTACCATGCTGACGAAGATACCATCTACGATGCGATCCGTGTATCGAATGATGAACTGCCGTTCACCTATCTGAACGAACAGCATCCGTACGTTCCGGGTCAGACGCCGATCGAATACTCGACTGAGAGCTCGTTCGGTACCTATGTGGACACCGTACTCGTAGTGGGTGAGAACTGTACAGCTGTACTCGTTCTGACCGCCGAGATCTACGATGCTCATGAGGGTATCAACAATGTCGAGTTTGGCGAAGGTGCTCGCAAGATTATCTTCCGCGACAACCTGTACATCATCTGCAACGATGAGTGGTACAACGCTGCCGGTCAGAAGGTAAGCGATCCCCGCAAATAGGTTCTGAATCCTCAGAATAATTCACAGATAGGGCTGCTCTCGGGCGGCCCTTTCTGTTGTAGTATGGTATGTTTTTTTATCTTTAAATCTGCAAAAAAATGCAAAATCATGCAAAAACAATATAAAAAACTTGCACAAATCAAAAAAAAAGTGTAATTTTGCGCCCGCTGAATTATTTATACGTGCGTAGTCTGTGAGAAGGTATATAACGATAATATGCGCGATAGTGTGGTGCGTGAGCGCCATGGCCTTTACCCGCCTGACTGCTGATAAGGCGCATTTTATATCCCTGCATGGTGATCTGGGATATTCGGCCTTGTTGCATAATATTCCGGATCGTGCACCTTCTGCAGGACTGAATGCCAATCTGGGCGTAGACTATCGCTTGCTCTACAACAATTTCCTCTTTTCCGTAGGCGTTGAGGGCATGTACGACCTCAATTCCAATCCGCTGGATGCGATGGATCTCTCGCTGCCGATGCTTGATACCGAGGGGGAACCATTCCAGATGCACGTATTAGTGGATGAGTCAAACGACCTGAGTCATATGCTCAACCTCAATATCCCGCTGCTCGTCGGCGGAGAGTGGGGGCGTTTCTATTTCCTGATCGGACCGAAAGCATCCGTTAATCTATACGGCGCAGCGTCGTCCAACGCCGAGTTTACTACGTATGGCGAATATGACCGCATGTACGATGACTTCTATGATATGCCGAATCACCAGTTCCAGTCGGGGCATACGATGCAGAGTGGTTTGCTGCCGATGAAGTGGAATGTGAATATCATGGCGCATCTTGAAGTGGGTGGACGTCTTGGGCATATGTTCCGATACAAGGCCTTCCGGCTCGATCCCGATAGAGTGCGTATGTACTTGGCTGCTTATGTGGATTTTGGTATCCTGAATCTGCATGCCAAAGGAACGGGCGCACCAGCTTTTGACTATCGTGAGACGGACGAAGGTTTGAAATTCTACATACAGCCTCTGCTGCTAAGTACGATGTCGGATAATGCGACGATACGCAATCTGAATGTGGGTGTTAAATATACCGTTGCATTTGAGTTGCCTCAACGTGGCAAGTCGTTTATCTACGATTGGAATAGCGTAGATCAAAATTATCGTAAGCGTGGTGGAAACCAAACAATCAAACACTAACCCAGATGAAACGAATCCTTTACATACTCTTGTTGGCCATGGGCATGACGGCCCTGGCTCCAGTAGCTGCCTTAGTTGACAACCGTGTTGCGGCTGTGTACGCTGTGGATGCAAAGACCAAAGCAAAACAGCAACGCGAACGCGAGAAAGCAAAAGCAAAGAAGCAGAAAGAGCGTGAGAAAGCCAAAGCTAAGGCGCAAAAGGAACGCGAGAAGGCTAAGGCGCAGAAGCAGAAAGAGCAGGCAAAAGCAGCTGCTCAGAAGCAAAAGGCTGCTGCTCAGAAGCAAAAAGAGAAAGAGCGTCAGAACGCCAGCCGCGCTAAGGCTCAGGATAAGAACGCTCCGCAACTGTCAGCTGCGGAGGAGAAAGAGGCATACATGAGCGAAGTCGCAGCTATCGACAAGGCGAATGCTCGTGCCGAAGCATACAATACTCGCGATATTTCGCATCGTCTCGGCCTATGGGGACAAATTGGTTATAGCAACCTCTTTACGTCAGGAATCGCCTATGATGCAACGGCCGGAACCGGCTTCCAAAACAAGGATAAGGGCTACGTAGGCGGTGGCCTAGGTCTGGGTTACCAGTTGCGCTACAAGCAGATGTTGATGACCGTCGGTGCGGAGTTTAATTTCTACAACTCTGTCATGGGTGTTCAGAATACTGAGGACGGTACGTTTGTTCGCTCGTATGGTATGCAGCCTTATGCATCCACGATGACTTATCGTTATTCGTTCGACCCGCTGAAGGATCGACTTATCGGTGGTTTTGTCCAGGTGCCGGTACTATTCGGTATGGAGCTCAAGAACCTGCCGCTCTTCTGGCAAGCCGGTCTGAAAGTAGGCATGGGCGTTATGGGCCAGTCGAAGATATCCGGCACAATGACTACGTCTATTTCGGATTCTGAACTTGTCGGCAGTCTGACCAATATGTACAACCATACCTTGGTAACGGAGCAGGATGTTGAGCGCCCGTCAACCAGCGTGAAATTCGGACTCAACCTGGCTGCCAGTGCAGAGATTGGTGTGAACCTGGATCGCTGGATTGATTCGGATGCCCGTATGCGTGTGTCGCTTTTTGCCGGCTACGGATTCCTGAATTCGCTTAACTACAAAGCGGCCGATGGTGCACAGGATATTCCGACGCAGATGCTCGTGGATCCGAACCCGCTGAACTTCCCGACCAACTCGGCCCTGGCTACCACTTCGGCTGCGGATGCTAAGGTCAATCCGTTCTTGATCGGTGCTAAGTTTGCCGTTTGGTTCGATCTGCCGCGCACGGAGAAGCCGATGCGAACGTATCCCAAGAAGCCGCAACCCCGCATGGGTGTCTATATGTTCGACGACGAGAAGGATGCTCCGCTGGGCGGTGCTGCGGTTGAGATTGCTAATCTCGAGACCGGCAAGACAATCCAGAAGAGCACCAATCGTCAAGGTCTGCTCCAGGGACGCTTCCCTGCCGGACAATACCGCATTTCGGCCACCAAGAACGGCTTCTATCCGTCGGATACCGTTATCCAGTCGGTCGAGGACTTCACATTTGATACGCTGCGTCTGGCTTTGCGCCGTATTCCGGCACCCGTTATCCCGACGCTCTGCATGAATATCTACGATGTTGAGACCCGCGAGCCGGTCGAGGCGATGGTTCGCTTCACATCTACTCAGGATACACTCGTTCTATATGCGGCTCAGGCCGGAGACGACGGATTTATCGAGACATCGCTCACCGAAGGTGACTATATCGCTCACCTGTCCGCTCAAGGTTATATGACCAAAGACGATACGGTTCATTTCGTAAAAGATACGCTCGACCTCTATATGCAGCATATCAAGGAGGGTATCAAGGTTAAGATCGAAAACCTCTTCTTCGCTACCAACAAGACGGTAATTCTGCCGCAGTCGGAGAAGGCAATGTCCGACTTGGCTCAGTTCCTGCTGGAGAATCCGGGCGTGACCATCCGAATCACGGGTCACACCGATGCTGTTGGTTCGGACGAAGCTAACCAGATTCTGTCCGAAGGACGTGCTAATGCCGTTCGCGCCGACCTAATCAAGCGTGGCGTAGCCGGCGAGCGCATAGAGACCGAGGGTAAAGGTGAGAAAGAACCGGTGGCTGACAACGACACCGAAGAGGGACGCCAACTCAACCGCCGTGTAGAGTTTACCATCACCGGCACCGATGGCGAGGACATTGAGCAAATCTACTGATTTGCAATTGATAATTGAAAATTAGAAATTAGAAATTATGAGGAAAATCCTCACTAACATATTACTTCTGTTCAGCCTTCTGGCTTTCGCGCAGAACCCGATGGCCACAGGTATCCCCTATTCCTGCTCGTTTGAGGAATCGGAGGACTTGTCGGCATGGGTGATGAATAACCCGTCTACCGCTACGGATAAGTGGATCATCGGTACGATGGTGCATAGCGAGGGACAGCGCAGTATGTTCGTCTCGATAGATGGTAAGAACCCGAGCTACGGTAGTCATCCGAATATCGTGGTTTCTTACCTGCGCTTCAAGTTCCCGGAGACCGGCAAGCAGCAGAACTACGATATCAGTTTCGACTGGAAGGGTATCGGCGATCCGGACAATTCCAAGTTGTACGTCATGGTATGTCGTGAGGATCTGCTGACCAATAGCCAGGGCAATAACCCGTATTATCTGCCGCGTATCGTGTCAGCCACCAGCGGTATTATCTCGCCGAATGTGGTGAATCAGGCTTGTCAGCAGATCGGTCCGAATGGCGACCGTTTCCTCTGCGGTTCGGAGCAATGGCAAAATGCTACGCTGACCAATGAATTGCGTGTCAACACAACGAACGCTGCCGTGCCGTTTGCGATAGTCTTCATATGGGTCAACAATAACTCTGACCCGAATGTCCGCCAATCAGGTATCTGTATCGATAATTTCGCCATAGGCGATGCAACGGTCAAGAAACCGAAGAACGTGCAGGTAGAACCCTTCTGCGAAGACTCGTCTCTGATTGTCAGCTGGGAGAGCGGATTGAATGAGTTTGAGGTGCAGTACCGTAAAGTAGGTACCGGCACGTGGCGTCGTCAGGACGGTATTACGGATGGCGTGGACGGCTTCACGCGTAATGGTTTACAGTGCTCGTATCGTCTCCAACGTATCGTGGAAGCTACCTACGATGTACGTGTGCTCGGTGTAGCCGGTGCGCTCAAGTCTAACTATTCGTATAAGAACCAAACGCTCGTCTATTGCCCGGAGAACCACTGTGTGGCTTACCTCGATTTGGATGGACCGAATGTGGATTGTACCCACGGTTATCACCCGAATACCGATTATGCGGATCGCAAACCTTATGACCCGTATTATTGGCATGAGCGAATTGATTACGGATCCGACTCGGAACTGAGTCGTCATACCATTCATACGGACCCGACGGAGACCGACCCGCGTACCGATGATGAATTGCCGACAGTGCCGCCGGGAGCGTTAGCTTCTGTGCGTCTCGGTAGCTGGGATGCTACGGGTGAGGCAGAGGCTATCACGTATAACTTCACCGTCGATGCAATTAACCAGGGGATCCTGATTGTTAAGTATGCTACGGTGGTCGAGTATTCGGGTCACCCGCGTAACGGCGAACCGTTCTTCCGCCTTGAAGTGCTGGATGAACAAGGTAACTTGATTGACGAGTCCTGCGGACATGCCGACTATGCATATTCGGATGCAAAGGCTAGCGGAGACCTCAGCGGGTGGCATATCTCCAAGAGTGATACTACGATTGCGTGGAAAGAGTGGACCACTGTCGGAGTCAACCTCCAACCCTATGCAGGACAGAATATCAAGGTGCGTTTCACTACCTCTGACTGTTATCAGTCTGTCCACTATGGCTATGCATACTTCACCGTAGACTGTGCTTCCGCACGCCTCGAGACCGAGAACTGCGGTAATGATGCGAAGATCGAGTGCTATGCACCGGAAGGCTTCAGTTATATGTGGTTTAACGAGGCCGGAGATACCGTAGGTACCGACCGTGAACTAATCGTAGATCCGGGACGTCAGGAATATACCTGCCGTGTAAGCTTCATCGAAGATGAGGAATGCTATTTCGAGGTGAAGACCCTTTCCGCACCGCGTTTCCCGGTACCGGAATATACAGTCGAACCGATCTACGACCAATGCTCCAGCAAGCTCAAATTCCATAATACCTCGCATGTCATGAATAAGTACGACGGCGAGGAGAACCATACGAAAGAGCCTACCGAAGACGGCCATTGGTATTTCCGTCGCCTCTCCGATAACACCATCACAGAGTCCTACAACTGGAATCCGGTTTATACCTGTCCGGTCTTTGGCGACTCGATTGAGGTAACCTATGTGACCTATATCGGCCTCAATAATGCCTGCGATAGTGTGCGTGTTGATACCTTCGTTACGCCGAATATCGTGCCGGAACCGACGGTCTTCCATATGGAGACCTGTCCGGAGAGTCCGGTCTATTTCGGCGACCAGTGGTTCAATACCGATACCACCTATGTGGGTGTCTTCCCGAACTTCGCCGGTTGCGACTCTACTTCTACCTTGCACCTCAAGGTATGGCCCAAGCCGCAGGATCTCTATCGTCATGACTCCATCTGCTCGGACGGAAGTGTGATGATTAATGGTGTCAAGTTTACCCAGCCGGTAGAGAATTACCTGATCATGATGAAGACCGTCCATGGTTGCGATAGTGCGATGTACTTCACGCTTACGGTCAACGAACGCATCCAAACGGATGTACCGCAGTGGTCCTACGCTTGTGCCGACGATAACGAATATAATATCACCTTCGATATCAATGCCGGTCAGTTCGATAGCCTTGAGATTCATTTCTCTACGCCAGAACTACGTGATACCGTGATTTACGATGCGAATATACGTACCGTTTCCATCCCGTATCCGGCAACGATCACGCCGGGTCATTATACGGCTACGCTCTCGTTCTATCAGTTCTGCTGCGGACGTCATACAGAGATTCGTGATATCGACATCCGCTACCGCGCATCTATCGTTGAGCAGAAGTGGAACGATGTGCTGTCGGTGCTCGCGCCTAAATACAACGGCGGTTATGAGTTTACGACCTTCCAGTGGTATAAGAACGGCGAATTGCTGCCGGGCGAGACGCGTTCGTATCTGTATCAGCCGCTCGACTTTACGGCCGACTACTACGTAGTAGTAACCCGTCCGGATGGCGTGCAGATGGCTACGTGTCCGATCACGCCGGTTTACCACGAGCAGATATCCGACTATCCGACCATTGTACAGGCTAACCAGATGGTACGTATCCGTCTGGAGAACCCGACCAAAGTATATATCTATTCGGCGCTCGGCCAACTCGTCAACTCCTATCAGCTCACAGCCGGTGACGCGGTATTCCAAACACCTGCGCAGGCAGGCATATATATCATTCGCTATGAAGAAGATTAGTTCGATAGTTTTGTGGGCGCTGATGCTCATCGCGCTCCCGATGCAAGCAGTACAGAATTACTATTGTGATTTCGAGACGCAAGAGATGCGTGACCGTTGGGTGCTGAATCCGACGGCAAATGACAATATCTACAGCCTGTTGGCCAACAAGTGGTTTATCGGCGAGCAGGGAAACAATGACAAGACCGGTCATTACGGTCTGTATATCTCGGATGACGAAGGCGTTACTGCGCACTATACCGGCAATGCCTGTTGGGTGGTGGCGTATGATACGGTTACGCTCAACCATCTGTCCACCGATGATGACTATGTGCTCACTTTTGACTACTGCGGTCAGGGAAATGTGAACAGTTATAACCCTAAAAACGGCTCGGCGGACGGTATCTACCTCATGTGGATTCCTGTCGAAGACGGTGTACCTGCCAATTCGAATGCGACCTTTGCATCTATTCCTTCGGAATACGATAACTATATCATCCGCCTGCAACCAAAGTCCGGCTATGATTTCCTGAGCGGAACCCAGACTTGGCAAACCTATGTTGGCGAGATCAAGAATAAGAAATGCGACGGCAAGCCTCACTTGTTGGTTTTCGTATGGGCGAACAAGGGTATGGCTGCGCAGCAGCCGGGTGGTAAGATTGATAATATTTCTATTCTCGACACCCGTCCTTGCGAAGCTCCGACGAATCTGACGGTTACTTATCAAGGTTCTACCTCCACGCTGAGTTGGACAGGTACCGCTTCGGAATATGAAGTAATAACCTATTCGTACGAGACAGAAGAATGGTACGGACCGAAGACAGCAACCGGAACCTCTATTGCCTTCAGCAATCTGCCGATGGGACAGACGGACTTTATCGTGCGGGCTAAATGCGATGAGGAACTCTATAGTATCAAGACCGTTTTCTCTGATTTCGTCTATTACCCGGATGAGCAGTGTATTCCGTTCCTGTCGCTGGATAACACCAACTGTTATGTAGCGAGTACGAAAGTGAGCGGAGAAAACTGGATGTCTTCCATGAAGTGGGTTAAATCGTATGTCAACATGGGAGCGATGAGTGAAAACAGCCGCCATACGAAACACTTCCGTAAGGACGAGTACGACCCTCGTACGGTTGCTGATGATGGCACGCCGGGTTTGCGTACCGTGCCGGATGGTGAACTGGCTTCGGTACGTCTGGGTAACTGGCTTACGGGTTCCGAGGCGGAGCGTATTGAGTACAAATACCATGTGGACGCCCGTTCATCGGCGGTCATGATGCTCAAGTATGCTATTGTCCTTCAGAAACCGAATGATGGCTGTAAGCCGAACCCCGGTTTCCTTCTGCGCGTCTTGGATAAGAACAAGAATCTTATCTCCGATTGTGCTTCCGCCGATTTCGATTACAAGGCGGCAGCGGCTTCCGGTGATCCTACATGGCATGAGTCTCATCCGGGCTCGGCATCGGATGTCGTCAAGTGGAAAGACTGGACGCCGGTAGGTATCAACCTCTCTGCGTATGACGGACAGGATCTGACCGTCCAGTTGACCTCATACGACTGCGGTGGTGGTGGACACTACGGCTATTCCTATTTTACCCTCCATTGTACGGACGGTAAGTTCAAAGGGATGAAGTGTGGCGAGATTAACCCTGTCTTCGAGGCTCCGGACGGATTCGTCTATCGCTGGGCGTATAAGTCGAGCGAGCAGTACCGCGACTCGACCGGTAAGATCCCAGAGCAGTACGTACTGGGTCATGACCAGATTTATGAGGCAGGTGAGCACGATGACAGCACCTATGTGGTCGATTGTATGTTCGTGCAGGATAGTGCTTGTTTCTTCTCGCTCTATGCCTCTACGCTGGCTACCAACCCGATTGCTATCATGAAGGAACCGGTTATTACGAAGAACTGTGGCAAAGGTGAATATACGCTCCAACTCGACGGTTCAGACTCATGGGTACAGGAGATTGACCACGTGAAGAATGATACGCTCGTCAGTCAGATTTACAGTATCGACCGTTACGAATGGAATATCACGGGTCCGAAGAACTTCTGGTCCGACGAGGTATCGCCTACGTTTACTCTTCCGGCATCGGGTGGAGATTATACGATTACCTTCCGTACCGCTTGCGGTTCGTGTGACTCTATTCTGACTTATCATCTCCATCTGGATAGCATTGGCCCGACGTACGAGACCCGCGAGGTGTATCTCTGCGATGACGTGCGCAAGACCGGCTATGTATGGGACGAGCGTCCCGATACGCTCTACCGTGACTACGGACTTGATTCCGTCATCCTCTATTCGGAGACTACGTCGTGCGACAGTATTATATACCTTAATCTTATCGAGCCCACGCGCGTATACGTAGATACGATGGTACTGCCCGAGTCGCTGCCGTTCTACTATCGCGGACGCTCGTACGACCATACGATGGTGGATACCATTCCCAATGCGGCGTGCGACACGACCTGGGTACTCAACTTCGAGGTCTATGAGTCCGTGCAAGTTGATATGATCAAGGACTACATCCTCTGCGAGCATGATCCGATTCT
>JAFPLG010000076.1 GCA_017402895.1 Paludibacteraceae bacterium | reverse complement strand
TGATGATGGAGCACGCGGAGGAGTTGATGATCGGAATTAAGATTCTGCTCAAGGCACTCAATATCCACAAGGCCATTATCGGTATCGAGAAGAACAAACCTGACGCGATAGCTAAGATGCAAGATCTGTGCAGCAAGTCGTTGGGCATCGAGGTGAAGCCGCTTAATCTCAAGTATCCGCAAGGCGGTGAGAAGCAGTTGATTGACGCTTGTATCGGCCGTCAGGTTCCGAGCGGCGCGCTGCCGATAGAGGTAGGTGCGGTAGTGGATAATGTGGCGACGGTTTATGCTGTCTATCAGGCTCTTCAGAAGAATCAGCCTCTGATCGAGCGCGTGATGACGGTGACGGGAAAGAACGTGAAGAAGCCGGGTAATTATCTGGTACGTTTCGGTACTCCGCTGAGCGAGGTGATAGAATTTGCAGGCGGTGTGCCGGAGAATACGGGTAAGATTATCGGTGGCGGACCGATGATGGGTCGCGCGATGTCGAATCTCGATATGCCGGCTAACAAGCGCACGAGCGGTCTGCTGTTCTTGGACGAGAGTGAGGCGCGTCGTTGCGAGCCGGAGAACTGTATCCGCTGCGCCAAATGTGTGAGTGCCTGTCCGATGGGTCTGGAGCCATATCTGTTGGCTCGCCAAGGTGAGTTACAGATGTGGGATGAGATGGAGGCGCACAGTATCATGGATTGTATCGAGTGCGGTTGCTGCCAGTTCACCTGTCCGTCGCATCGTCCGTTATTGGATTATATCCGCATGGGCAAGGCTACGGTAGGAGGCATTATTCGCAGCAGGAAGTAAAAACCTCTCCCGACCTCCCCTCAGGGGAGGAGAATTGTAGATAATAGATAGTTAATGATATGAATACTTTTATTGTTAGTGGAGCACCTCATGCACATAGCGGCGACAGCGTACGCCGGAATATGTTGTGGGTGATAGGCGCACTGGTACCGGCTTATGTGGTCAGTGTGATAGCCTTCGGTTGGGGTGCTATTTGGACCATGTTGATCAGCGTGGCTGCGTGCATGCTCTTTGAGTGGCTGATAGCCAAGTACTTATTGAAAGAGAGACCGCATTTGGAGGACTGTTCCGCCATTTTGACGGGTATGTTGCTGGCATTTAACCTGCCGTGTAACCTGCCGTGGTGGATTGTGGTTATCGGTGCGTTGGTAGCGATCGGCGTCGGTAAGATGAGTTTCGGTGGTTTGGGCCAGAACGTGTTCAACCCGGCTCTGGTAGGCCGTGTGTTCCTGTTGATATCGTTCCCGGCACAGATGACGACTTGGCCTCGTCCGTTGGGATTCCATACCTCGTATTTGGATGCTGTGACTCAAGCAACGCCTTTGTCGGAAATCAAGCATGCCATTGTTTCCGGTAATGTGGGATTGCTGGACAGTCTGCCGTCACTATGGGATATGTTCCTGGGTAAGATGGCCGGTTCACTGGGTGAGGTGTGTGCGATAGCGCTGTTGGCCGGCGGTTTGGTGCTGATTGCGGCACGTGTCATCACCTGGCATATACCGGTAAGTATTATCGCAACGGTGGTGCTGTTCTCCTGGATTGCCACTCCCGCAGGCGTGGAGCCGCATATGTTCATCAGTTATGAGTTGCTGTGCGGTGGTCTGATGTTGGGTGCGTTCTTTATGGCCACCGATTATGTGACGAGCCCGATGACGCCGTTAGGCAAGATACTGTTCGGTATCGGCATCGGCTTTATCATGATGGTTATCCGTATGTGGGGTTCGTATCCGGAAGGTATGTCCTTCGCGATACTGATTATGAATGCCTGCGTACCTTTGTTAAATCGTATTCGTCCGAAGAGATTTGGAGAAAAGAAATAGTTTAGCTATGAAGAAGTTACAGAGTAGTTTTATGAATATGGTGCTGTCGCTGACGATTATCACGTTGGTGGCTGCAGCGGCTTTAGCAGGTGTGTATATCCTGACGGAGCAGCAGATAGAGTTTCAGAAGATCGAGAAGCAGAACGCGGCACGTTTGGCGGTTCTGGCCGGTCATGAAGACGGTGTAGCGATAGAGGCTTCTGCGAACGGTTTCGGAGGCGAGATTAAGATCATGGTGGGTTTTGCACCTGACGGCACGATCTTAGGTTATGAGATCTTGGAGCAACAAGAGACTCCGGGTTTGGGAACGCATGTGGTGGAATGGTTTAAGGACGCGAGCAAACCCGGTCAGAATATCCTCGGTCGCAAGGCAGACGGTCAGTTCAAAGTGAGCAAGGACGGCGGTAAGGTCGATGCTATCACGGCAGCGACTATCTCGTCGAGAGCTTTCTTGGCGGCAGTCAATCAGGCCTATGCGGACTTTGCCGAGCAAGCCGGTTTGGGAAGACCTGACGGTGTGGCCGGTGCATCTATTCGGGTACATGAAGAGGATGTGGAGTCTGAAAAAGAAATCTATTTAGAAGAAATGGAGGTCGATCATGAGTAAAGGAATGCAAGTGTTTACGAACGGTATTCTGAAAGAGAATCCGACGTTCGGTTTGGTGTTGGGTATGTGCCCGACCTTGGCGACCACGACCAGCGCCATCAACGGTATGAGTATGGGTCTGGCGACGCTCTTTGTGCTGGTATGCTCGAATATCGTTATCTCGATGCTCAAGAGCCTCATTCCCGATAAGGTACGTATTCCGGCCTTTATAGTGGTGATAGCGACTTTCGTGACCCTGGTGCAATTGCTGATGCAGGCGTATTTGCCGGCTATCTATGAGGTGCTGGGTCTGTTTATTCCGCTGATTGTAGTGAACTGTATCGTGCTTGGTCGGGCAGAGGCTTTTGCCGCGAAGAACGGTGTGGGCTTGAGTGCGTTGGACGGTCTGGGTATGGGCCTGGGCTTTACTTTGGCGCTGACGGTATTGGGTGCTATTCGTGAGTTCTTGGGCACAGGTTGTGTGTTCGGACTGAGTATCTATCCGGAGCAATTCGGTTCGCTGGTGTTTGTATTGGCGCCGGGTGCCTTTATTGCCTTGGCGTTCCTGATGGCGATCATTAACAAAGCGCAGAAAAAATAATCATCATAAATCGGTACGACTATGTTATATTTCTTGATATTCATCTCTGCGATATTCGTTAATAATATCGT
>JAFPLG010000075.1 GCA_017402895.1 Paludibacteraceae bacterium | reverse complement strand
ACTGCTGTGCCCCTCGATAATCACCCATCTGTATCTTAGCCTGCGATGCCAAATAATACGCCGGCATGAAATACGGATAATGTTTTATCGTGATCTCCAGGTCCTGAAGGGCCTTTTGCCACTGCATCAACTGCATTCGAACCAAACCGCGATTGTAATACAACTCATACGACTGAGGACTCAATGAAATCACCCGATTGTACTCATCCAATGCTTTATTATAATCGCCTACTTCCTGTAGCAGCAACGCTCTGTTATAATGCGATTGGATGTCTTTCGGGGCCATTCGTACGGCTTTGTCATAATCACTCAAAGCCGTCTTATAATCGTGTCGCTTGTAGCAAACAATACCCCTGTTCACAAAGTCACCTTCCCATTCCGATCCATTGTCAATGGCTTGATTCAGACACCGTAGTGCTTCCGTCTCATCACCATGCATCAAGTACAACATGCCCAGCAGCGACCAGTTCTCTGGTTTGGTTGGCAGTTTTTCCACAACACGCTCCATATACGTTATGGCTTGAGTTGTGTCCCCCTGACGTATACATAGAACAGCCTTATCGTGAAGCAAATCTGCCTGATCGGGCGTCTCTTCCAGCAACAAGTCGATGTCTTCTTGTGCGGCTCTCAAGCTATCCATATGCATACGCACGTCCGCACGCAGAGCTACGTAGGTGCGGTTCCTTGGCGCACCTTGTAGGGCTGATGTGAAATCCTTTTCAGCCGCCGGCCAATTCTCTAAGTGACGATAGATAAAACCTCGAGTATAATACAAATTCGATACAAACGGATTGATTTCTATCGCCTTGTTACAGTCGTCCAACGCGCCTTCCCAATCCTCCAACTGCACCTTTGCAATTGCACGTAGTTGGTAGGGTTCCATCAAATAAGGCTTCAGTCGAATGACCTGGTTGAAGTATTGAATGGATAGTACATAGTCTTCAAAATACAAGGCATTCCTGCCAATCGCCGTCAGACGATCGGTATTCAGCTGTGCATGCGTGCTCAACGAACACAACATGCACATAAGACCTGCTACTATTTGTCTAATCCTCTTCGTCAACTACCACTTCTACATTGTTAAACTGCTCATATTCCCGGCAACTGGCTTGCATGTTATCCATGAAGTCTTTGTCCAGGTCAAACTGTTCCTTCGGGTCATACCCCAGTGCGGGATCGTTATAACACTTGTCTGTAAACTTACCGACAATAGGCAGTGCCATAGATGCTCCCTGACCAATACCCGTGTAATCAAAGTGGATAGAACGGTCTTCTCCGCCAACCCACGCACCACTAACCAACGAGGGTGTGTAACCAACAAACCAACCATCCGAGTTGTTGTTCGTCGTACCTGTCTTTCCGGCCATTTGTACACGCGTGATACCGTTCATACGACGACCCGTACCACTCCTACAAACCTCACGCATCATGTATACCATCTTCTTTGCGCTCACTTCATCCAGCACTTCATGCGACTGTTGCGCAAACTGAGCGATGACGTTTCCTGTGTTATCTTCGATACGGGTCACATACATCGGATCGATACGTATACCGCCATTGATAAAGGTCGTATAGGCATTTACCATTTCTTCTACCGACACTTCGCACGAACCCATACAGATCGTCACATTCGGGTCGATATCACCCTTCAGTCCGAACGAACGCATCAGCTTAACGATGGGGTCCGGTCCGAACATAGCCATAAAGTAGGCCGACATCCAGTTCGATGAGATTGCCAGAGCATGCGCCAGCGTCATCGAGCCTCCTCCGTGACCGTCACGAGGCGTCCATGTTCCGCCTCCGGGGTTCTTAAACGTCACATCCGCACGAGTGACGGTAATCTTTTCGCAAGGCCACATACCTTCCGTCATACCGTATGCATACAAATAGGGCTTAATAGTCGAACCCACCTGACGACGACCGAGCGTTGCCATGTCGTATTTGAAGTAATCGAAGTCCTGACCACCCACATAAGCCTTGACATGTCCACTATGAGGATCCATGGCCATAAAGCCACAACGCAAGAAATACTTGGTCCAAATAATAGAATCCATCGGCGAGAGGATCGTATCTTTCTTATGATTATCCGTGTAGGCAAACACTTCCATCTCAACCGGCGTGTTAAATGCCTTCAGAATCTCCTCATCGCTTTTTCCTTCTGCCTTCATCGTGCGATACCGATCGGTCTGACGCATCGAACGCTCCAGGATACGACGCATATCATCTTCCGTGATCTTATTGGTGAACGGACCATTCTTATTGCCTTTCTTCGAGCGGAAGAACTCGCGCTGCAGATACCTCAGATGCTCTTCTACGGCCTCCTCTGCATAGCGTTGCATACGTGTATCCAGCGTCGTATAGATACGCAATCCGTCGGTGTAAATATTATAATGCTCACCGTTCTGCTTTTTATTCTTATAGCAGAAACCATATAGCGGATCATGTTCCCACAGATACTTATCTACGCGATATTGTTGCTTGTTCCAATCTGGATAGTCACGATCAACCGGTTCTTTAGCCATCATATATTTGCGGATATGCTCACGGAAATAAGGAGCCACACCATTCGTGTGATCTATCACGTGATAGTCACATACCAGCGGAAGCCTTTGTAGCGAGTCACATTCCGCTTGCGTGATATATCCATACTTGCACATCTGGCTGAACACTACATTTCTGCGATCCTTAGCCCTGGTCGGGTAGCGAAGAGGATTGTATAGCGATGGGTTTTTACACATACCCACCAGCGTAGCTGCCTCTTCTATCGACAGCTCACTCGGCTTCTTGTTAAAATAAACATGACTGGCCGTTTCGACACCCACTGCATTATACAAGAAATCAAATTGATTCAGATACATCGTGATGATCTGCTCCTTCGAGTACAAACGCTCCAGTTTGATAGCAATGACCCACTCAACCGGTTTCTGTATTGCACGCTGGAAACCACGCGCACCACCTTGCGACCAAATCTGTTTAGCCAATTGCTGGGTTAGGGTAGAACCACCACCGGCCTTACCCATCTTCAGTACTGCACGAAACAGCGCCTTGGGATCCACACCCATATGCTCATAAAAACGAGCATCTTCCGTCGCAACCAGTGCATCTACCATGTACGGACTGATTTCACTGTACTCCACGCTGATACGATTGGCCGT
>JAFPLG010000074.1 GCA_017402895.1 Paludibacteraceae bacterium | reverse complement strand
GCGTGTAGAGAAAAAAGATACGACCTTCGAGTCGGATTCGGCTAAGTTTGCATATATCTGGGCAACGGACAAGCAGATGATTGATGCCGGTCTTCAGGGCTTTGCTCGTGATACACTGGAACTGAACATGCTGGAGGCTACTTTCAAGGGCCAGTATACGGATGAGACTATTGCTGACATCTGCGTGATTCCTCACTCGGGCGGCAAGAAGTTTGAGGTGAAGATCAACAACGAGTATACTACTTCGTCGGGTACACACGTTCCTCTGTTCGCTATTTTTGCTCCGTTTGAAACCTATCTGGGCGACCTGGATGAGCAGGAGTTGATTAACCTGATTGACCAGGAAGAGAAACTGGAGCACTACCCCGGACTGAAGGTAGGTGACGTTGAGGAGCCTAACAACTACGCAGGTAACTGGGAATAGTCGAGTGGCTCGACACCCAATTAGCCATGCGGATTAGAGCGTAATAGCTAATGCGGATTATCTCTGGAAAATATGGGGGGCGGCGCTTGTCGCCCCCTAAAAATATAACAGCGAGGCCTACGACCGACTTCGCCAAGGAGAGTCTGTTCAATCTGCTGCAGAACCGGATGGACTTTGAGGGCGTAGACATGCTCGACTTGTTTGCCGGAACAGGTGGTATCGGATTGGAGTTTATCAGTCGTGGAGCCCGTGAAGTGACGGCCGTAGAACTGGCGCATACACAGCAGAATTTTATTATTCAGACCTGTCGTCAGTTGGGCATTCATAACTTGACGGTGGTTCGCAGCGATGTGTTCAAGTATCTAAACGCTTGTCATATCCAGTTCGATTTCATCTATGCCGATCCGCCATATGCGCTGGATGAACTGCCTACTCTGCCCGATCTTGTGCTAGAGAAGCAAATTCTGAAACCGGGAGGATGGTTCGTGTTGGAACATGGTAAGGATAATGATTTCTCGCTCCACCCCCGACATGTAGAGACGCGTAAGTACGGAAGTGTGCATTTCAGTTTTTTCCAGTAACGAATATAGTGAACAATAGATAAACGAATCGACGCCCGAGAAAGGCGTCGATTCTCTATATAATATATATAAGGTATATTATAGGTAAATCTCCAGCAGTTTGCAGTTTGGTGTAGTTGGACGCAGCGTGATATCATTGAGTACGGCAGGAAGCAGGATGGCTTCACCGACGCAGAGCGAATGTTTCTGCTCAGCCGGATCGGCTTCGGGTGCTTCGAGTTCGCAAGAACCTTCTACGCACATATAGGCTACAAAGGAGTCGATCGGTGCATAGTCGCGCTCAAGTTCACTATCAAACGTAAGAAGATTGGTGGTGAAGTAATCGGTTGTCGCCAGGTTGACGGATTGGCCCGCTTCCGGTTGCGGCTTGCGTATCTCGCATTTGGAGGCTCCGAAGTTGAGTACACGCAGTGCCTTATCCAGCATCAGCGGACGCTGATGACCATCGTTACCTACACGGTTGTAGTCGTAGAGACGATAGGTGATATCGGAGTTCTCCTGGATCTCGGCAATGACGGTACCGCGTTTGAGGGCATGTACACTACCCGACTCGATGAGTGCGACGTCTCCTGCTTTCACGGAATAATGGCCGAGGTGTCTATGCAGACTACCATCCTGGATGGCAGCATGGATAAGCGAGGGGTTCATCTCGGTGGTCCAGCCCTTGATGATCGATGCTTCGGGTTCGCTCTGCGGCATGACGTACCACATTTCGGTTTTGCCGAGTGATTGTTCCATATCGGCTGCCTGTTCATCGTTCGGGTGAACCTGGATCGACAGGTCATCGTCCGCATCAATAAACTTGAGTAGCACGTGGAATTTCTCGCCAAAACGCTCATATACTTTACCGCCTACCAGTTCGTCGAAATAGACAGATATGAGATCCTGGAGCAGGTTACCGGCCAGATGGCCGTTGGCGACCTCGGTAGGATACTTCTCTACGGCAGAGATAACCCAACTCTCGCCGACGTTGTCGTAGTCGGCAGGTACGTCGTTGTACCACGGGCGGATACGCTGGCCTCCCCAGATCTTATGGAACAGGCGTGGACGGAATTTTAGAGGATATAGCATAGCGGTTACGGGTTACGGGTTACGGGTTACGGGTTACGGGTTATGGGTTACTGGTTATGGGATGTTACGTAGGTGTTTCTCCCAGTTCCAGGCGGAGAGGAGTACGTCGTGGATAGGTGTATCTGCTTTCCAGCCCAGGATTGTATTTGCTTTAGTTGGATCGGCCCAGACTTGCTCTATATCGCCTTCACGACGGCCGACGATGGTATATGGTAGTTTCTGGCCGGTAGCCTTCTCAAACTCACGGATAATCTCCAGCACGGAGAGTCCGCGTCCGGTTCCGAGATTGAAGACCTCCACTTGTTCTTCGGCTTTGGCGGAAAGCATTCGTTCGATAGCTTTGACATGCGCCTTAGCCAGGTCTACGACGTAGATATAGTCGCGAATACACGATCCGTCGGGGGTATTGTAGTCATTACCAAAGACGCGCAGTTCTTTACGCAGTCCGGCAGCCGTCTGAGTAACGAAAGGCAGCAGGTTGTTGGGTATGCCGTTCGGCAACTCGCCGATGAGGGCAGACGGATGTGCTCCAATGGGATTGAAGTATCGTAAGATTATGGCATGTAATTTATCGTATGCGTGGGCTTGGTCGATGATTATGTCCTCGTTGATCTGCTTGGTGTTGCCGTAGGGTGAGAGCGCTTTCTTACGAGGGGCGGTCTCATCGACGGGCAGATGGTCTGCGTCGGGTTGACCATAAACGGTGCAGGACGAGGAGAAGACAATATGATTTACCTTATGTTCCTGCATGAGTTCGAGGACGGTCGTGAGCGAGTGAATATTATTGCGGTAGTAGTGGAGCGGTTTCTCTACCGACTCACCTACGGCCTTGGCGGCGGCAAAATGAATCACACCGCAAAGGTCGGTATAGGAGCGGAAGACATTGTCTATCGCTACATAATCGCAGCAGTCGGCATTGACGAAATCAGGGCGACGGCCAACGATAGATGCGATACCGTCCAGAACGTTGATATTGGAGTTGCTGAGGTTGTCCACCACCACCACTTCGTAGCCCTGTTGCATCAGTTCTACTACGGTATGGGAACCGATATACCCTGCTCCACCGGTGACAAGAATGCGCTTAGCCATGTTTAGAATAGTTTCTCGGGATAGATGCCCTTATTGATCATATTATTGATTTTCATGACCACCTGTGGCCGGTCTTCCGGATAGGTGACGCCAAACCAGCGAGACGGCGTATCCAGTACTCGGCATGTAGCCAGACCGGCAGCAAT
>JAFPLG010000073.1 GCA_017402895.1 Paludibacteraceae bacterium | reverse complement strand
CAGGTTCAGTCCCATGAAGGTGTCTCCGGCTTTCAAGCAAGCCATAAACACAGCCATGTTGGCCTGTGCGCCGGAGTGAGGCTGTACGTTGACGTAGGCTGCGTTGTAGAGTTTTTTCAGTCGCTCACGGGCGATGTTCTCGCTCAGGTCCACTACCTCGCAACCACCGTAGTAACGGTGACCGGGATAACCCTCGGCGTACTTGTTGGTCAGCACGCTGCCCATGGCTTCCATAACCTGATCGCTCACGAAGTTCTCGCTGGCAATCAACTCAATACCTTTGGTTTGACGTTCCCGCTCCTGACGGATGATGTCAAAAATCTCAGTGTCACGTGTCATGATATGTTGGATTTGATATTAATTTTGTGCACAAAATTACAACAAATTTTTCAAATTTGCAAGATTTTCTGTATTTTTCATTTTTCATTTTTCAATTTTCAATTAAATTTCGTACCTTTGTACCCAAATTCAGTAGGTATGAAAATTCATCTGCTTCTGGTCGGAAAGACTACCAATCGCGAACTCGATACGCTCATTAGCGACTATCAGGACCGTCTGCGTCATTATGTGAACCTGGAGATGGTCGTTATTCCCGAGTTGCGTAACACCAAGTCGCTCAGTGAGTCGCAGCAAAAACAGCGTGAGGGTGAACTGATCCTGCAGACCGTTCCTGCCCAGGCCGATATGGTACTGCTCGACGAGCATGGCGCAGAGTTTCGTTCGTTGGAGCTGGCTCAGTGGTTGCAAAAGAAGCTCGCTTCGGGGCGTGACCTATGGCTCGTCGTAGGTGGACCGTACGGTTTCTCGGAAGCAGTCTATGAGCGTGCAAATGGCAAACTATCCATCAGCCGTCTGACCTTCTCCCATCAGATGATTCGCCTGCTCGTCGTGGAGCAACTCTACCGCGCGATGACTATCCTGCGTGGCGAGAACTACCATCACGAGTAGTCTTTCTTCAGTCGTTCTATCAGTTCTGCGGCCAGTTGTTGTGGCGCAGCCCCTTCGTCGTTTCGAAGCACATAGTCGGCCAGTTGCTCCAATTCCGTGTCACTCTTCTGCGTGCGTATACGTGCCCGCACCTTTTCTATATCTTGCGGTTTGGCATTGGGGTAGTCGCGTCTAAGAGCACGCTGGATGCGCGTCTCCTGATCGGCCACGACAGCAGCCACACGGCTGCACTGCTTGTCCAGTCCGCTCTCGTAGAGTATAGCTGATTCTACAAAGCAGATTCCCTTCTGCTCTCTGGCCCAATGCATCAGGTCGAATCCTACGGCAGGATGCACAATGCGGTTCAGTCGTTCCAGCATTTCCGGGTCGCGAAACACCTCGCGCGCCACCAGGTCGGTACGATACACATCGCCCTCAAATACTTCCGAACCGAATAGCGTCTCTATCCCCGAGCGAACCATGGGGTTGCTGCGGATGATACGCTTGGCTTCCGCGTCGGTGTAGTAGACTGGATAACCAAGTCGCTCCAATTCGCGGGCAATAGTTGTCTTCCCGCTTCCAATACCACCTGTGATTCCTATGAGCTGCATAATCTCTGTTCAGTTCTAAACCGCGGTTAGAACTGGAAGTAGATAAACGGTTGCATCTCAGCCGAGACAAACTGATAGATCACGATAATCGCCAGTACGACCATCACTACCATCAGAGGCATCGGCAGACGTGCGAAATAGAGTCGGTACCACTGCTTCCACTTAGCCGGTAGCCAGTGGATAATCATACCAATCACGAAAGCCCATACTACAGCCCTGAACTCGTGACAGAACGGCATGATGATGCTGTTGTCCCATGCGCCACCAATCTGGTTGACCATGTTCTTGGCTGTCTCCCATGCCTCTTTATTAGCTGTGGCGGGATCCAGGTTCGAACCGGAACGGAAGAACAGGCGTGTGAACGTGATGAACGTGAAAGTCTGTAATATTGCCCATCCGGTAGCCAGTTTCGCGTTGAAGTTCGTGAATTTGCTGCTGATGGCCGAAAGCGTACCGCTGAAGGCAGAATGCTCAAACACGAGCCAATAGACGTAGCGCACGAGGGTAATCACCCATACGATGCCGGTCCATACGGCGAACATATTGATCACGGGTAGCGGGTCAATCAGATGCCAGATAAGCAATACGAGCAGTCCGGCCGACATGAGGCAGAAACGCCAGTGCCAATGGAGCACGCGCCAGATCTTATTGACAATCATACCGATACCGTTAATACCGCCCCAGATAACAAAATTCCAACTGGCGCCATGCCATAGTCCACCCAGTATCTGGGTGATGAACGAGTTGAGGTTGGAGTAGAGCAGTTTCTGCTGGGACGACAGTTGTCCCTTGGCCTGCGCTTTGAGGTAACGATTGTAGATGGCGATACCCGTGATGAGCACCGCAAACGGAATCAGCATCCACCACCAGCCGGTCAGCACCGTGGTGACCAGTCCGATGACGGTCAACCAGAAATACGTACCAAATCCGGCACTGCGGTTACCGCCCAGCGGAATATACAGATACGACTTGAGCCAACTACCCAGACTGATGTGCCAGCGGCGCCAGAACTCTTGCGGGTTTTGCGACTTATACGGCGAGTCGAAGTTCTTGGGCAGATAGAAGCCCATGAGCATCGCCACACCAATCGCGATATCCGTGTAACCCGAGAAGTCGGCATATACCTGCATCGAGTACGCAAACAGTGCAAACAGGTTCTCAAATCCTGAGAACAGCATCGGGTTGTTGAATACGCGGTCGATGATGTTGACGGCCAGGTAGTCGGAGAGGATGATCTTCTTCGCCAGACCGTTTAGAATCCAGAACACGGCGATACCAAACTGGCGGCGTCCCAGAAAGAACGGTTTGTAGAGTTGTGGGATAAACGTAGCGGCCCGCACAATAGGACCGGCTACCAACTGCGGGAAGAAGGCTACGTAGAAGCCGAAATCCAGCGGGTTCTTCAGCGGCTTGATATGGCCGCGATAGACGTCGGTGGTATACGAGATCACCTGGAAGATAAAGAACGAGATACCCACAGGCAAGATGATCGTATCTACCATAAACCGTCCCTTCTCCGCGAATCCGTTACCGATATACGCAAAGATATCGAATACCTGGAAATTGGACCCGAAAATGTCGTTCACCATATTGGTGAAGAAATAGGCGTACTTGAAGTATGCCAGCAGTCCCAGGTCAATCACTACGGAT
>JAFPLG010000072.1 GCA_017402895.1 Paludibacteraceae bacterium | reverse complement strand
GCGGTCTTCTTCATCTTCTGGAGGATGATAGCCGAGATCTCATGCGGGGTATAGAGACGTCCGTCGATATCAACACGCGGGGTGTTGTTGTCGCCCTTAGCTACTTTATACGGAACGCGCTCGATCTCCTTCTGGAGACGATCGTAGGTCTCACCCATAAAGCGCTTGATCGAATAGACGGTCTTGGTCGGGTTGGTAATAGCCTGACGCTTAGCCGGATCACCTACCTTACGCTCACCGCCCTCTACAAAACCGACAACAGAAGGCGTAGTACGCTTGCCTTCCGAGTTGGCAATCACAATAGGTTCGTTGCCTTCCATAACAGCAACGCAGGAGTTCGTAGTTCCTAAATCAATTCCAATAATCTTAGACATAGTTGTATATAAATTTTATTTAACAATCAAATTTATGACCGCCTTCGGCTGAAAGACCGTTTCACTGAAAGACCGTTCACTGTCGTTCACTGAAAGATCGCTTCGCTGAAAGACTCAGTCACCCTAGATATGACAAATCCCGTGCCAAATCGAATTTAGCACAGGATTGGTATGTTTTGGCAGAAAATGACTGACAAAATGGCAGATTTACTGCTCGAGAAGGCGCTTTACACGCGGAAAGAAGGTGAGCACCGAACGGTAATGGCCTCCGTAGTTACCGAAGTCCCACGTGAAAGAGGGGCAGGACGCGTAACAACGGCGGAGGTGTTCGGCGTTGCGGAAGGAGACGATATCATCCCGGGTGGAATGGAAGACATAGACCGGTGTGCGGGGCGTCCATTGCGGACAGATCGAATCTGATGACTGGCCGTCGATTGGATAATGCACCAAGCTAGAACGCAGCATGCCACTATAGAAGCGAGACGTCTCAGGTCGTGATTTATCCATACCATAGGGCGTCAGCCAATGCGTGGCTTTGCGGCAGGGGAAACGGAAGAAGAGTTGCATTCCCTTGTATTGCTTCGAGGCTACATACTTGGCATTATAGCGGACCATAGCCGGTGTGAAGAGCGAATCGACCTGCAGATTCAAGCCGTAGGCTTCGCTCGTTCCGAGGATAAGCATCGGAATTGTGAGCGGCAAGGTTACATGGTTCGTGAGGACCGCCTGGTCGAACGTGGAAGCCACATCGTAGGGCCCACTTCCTGCGAAACAGCGACGGACATAGATGCGGTCGGCATACTGCTCCTCCAGGAGTCGGAGAGTCCAGAGGGCCGCTGCCCCACCCTGGGAAAAGCCCACGATATAGATACTATCCAGCGATATGCCCAGCGCCATACTGTCCAGGATGGGACGGACGGAGAGAAGCATATCTACGGTGTTGCGAGCGGTCAGTTCCCCCGCCAGATACGGATGGACGCGATCGGCAGTGGCGCCATAGCCGATATAGTCGGGCATGACGAGCACATAATCCTCGCGAAAAGCTTTTGCTTCGCCCGTCGGCTTAACGGAGGGCGACTCGGCTACGGAACTGATGGTAAAATGCGGAATGAGGATGATGCCTCGGGGCGTTTTTCCCTGCGGCACGCTCAACAGACCGGAGAGGAGGACAGGCTCATTGTTCTGGTCAAGAGAGGAATACGAGACGGCTCGTTCCATGACCTTATCGGCAGCATAGCCGACGAGGCATGCAGCCAACAAAAGGAATATGAGCGTTGCTCGGCGCATGTTGGTCATTGGTGATTGGTCAATGGTAATTATGACAAATCGTAGCCATAGTGGCGGAGGCGGTTCTGGTTGGAGCGCCAATCGCGATCCACCTTGACAAAGAGCTCGAGGAAGACAGGACGCTGGAAGAACTCCTCGATGTCTTTGCGTGCCATAGACCCTACACGTTTGAGAGCAGAGCCGGCACGACCGATGATGATACCCTTCTGGCTGTCGCGCTCGCAATATATCACTGCACTGATGTGCAGCGATGGACCGGCTTCGCCTGAAAGACCGTTATCACTGAAAGACCGCTCCGCTGAAAGACCGTCCTTCGGACTAAAAGACTTTTTTCTTTCTACTTCTTTGAAGGACTCTACCTCTACCTCTACGGAGTACGGAATCTCCTTGTCGTAGTTGAGAAGAATCTTCTCGCGGATGATTTCGTTGACGAAGAAACGGGCAGGTTTGTCGGTCAGTTGATCCTTGGGGAAGAACGGCGGTCCGACGGGCAATGCCTCGCGGATGGCGTCGAACAATTGGGCCACGCCAAAGCGCTCCTGGGCAGAGATAGGAAATATCGTAGCCTCGGGCAGTTGGGCATGCCAGAAGTCAACCAGACGCTCGAGGGTATCCTGGGTAGTAAGATCTATCTTGTTGATAATGAGAAAGACTTTGGTGCCAGCCGCAGCCATGCGCTTGACCTTATCGACAAAATCGGCATTGCGGTCGATAGAGTCTTGCGGCTCGGTGACATAAAGCAGGACGTCGGCATCCACCAGGGCTGAGCGCGAGAACTCGAGCATCTGTTCCTGGAGCCGATAGTTTGGAGAGAGGACGCCCGGCGTATCGGAATACACCATTTGGAAGTCATCTCCGTTGACGATGCCGAGGATACGATGGCGGGTAGTTTGCGCCTTGGATGTGATAATCGACAGGCGCTCGCCCACCAGCGCATTCATCAGCGTGGATTTGCCCACGTTAGGATTACCGACAATGTTCACAAACCCACTGCGGTGGGCCTGTGAACATTGGTCGTTTGTCGTTTGTCGTTTGTCGTTAGACATATTACATAATCGCGTCGAAGAGCTCTTGGGTCGAGTTGAAGAGCTTAGCCGGCGAGAGTTTAGTTACCTTGCAACCGCACTTCTGCTGGATAGCCTTCAGGTCGATCTTCTTGGGGTCGCCCATGAGGATGATGGTGACAGGTTTGCCCTTGATATTCTCCTCGTAGAAGCGCTCGATATCGCTGAAGGTCAGTGCATCGATAGCTGCTGCATTGACGCGAGACGGGTCGTCGGTGTAACCAAGACGTTGCCAGTGCTCGAAGGTAGAAGCCTTGCCACGCATCGACGGTTTAGCCGTCTGGGCAGCCTGCTTGAGGGCAGCCTTGAGCGATGCGATATTGGTGGAGTCTTGCGGCATATTGGTAAGGATATCCATATAGACGTTGATAGCATCTGCCACCTTGTCGCTCTGGGTACCTACGTAGCCGTAGAAGTAGCACTCCTTACCCGGCAGAGCCGGCGTTGCATCTACACCATACGCGGTATAGGCCATCGAACGCTTCACACGAATCTCGTTGAGTACAACACCCGTGAAGCCACCCGACATATACTGGTTGAAGGCATCCGAAGCTACGTCGGACGATATATCGTACGGACGACCATTGATATAGAAGTAGAGGTCAGCCTGCTGTACGTTGCTGTTCGGCAGGAAGAGGATGGTCGGTTTGTCGTAGGATACGCGATCCTTGATATACGGCGATTTGGACGGCTGCATACCTTCGGTAAGCGGCAGTTCCTTAACGACTGCGTCCTTGTCGAGCGTACCACAATAGAACACATCCAGCGCATAGGTACGAGCCGAAGCAATCAGCTGCTGCACCTTAATACCATCCAGCGTCCAGATATCGGCAAACTTCACCTCGTCGAGGTAGGCCGATTTCTTGCCGTAGAGGGCGTACTGGAGGAGAGCCGACTTCTGGACAGCCGTACGTTTCTGGCGGCTGAGGCGGCTATAGAACTCCGAACCCTTGACAGCATCCAGCTGCTTCTGCTCGAGGTACGGCATGAGGAGCTGACGGTTGACGAGGTTCATGATCTTAGCCAGGTTCTCATCCTCTCCGGAGATAGAGATCGTAAAGTACGAGTCGCTGCATCCATAGGAAACAGAGCCACCGAGTTCAGCCACTTTCTGGTCGAAGTCCTTACCCTCGATAGCCGGGTTACCCTGGATACCAGCGTTCTCCATGAGCTGGGTTGCATAAGGCAACATAGGCATCTCATGCGCTCCGATACCATAACGCAACGTGAGCGTGAAGATATCGTTCTTGGTATTCTTGGTGTAACGCATGGTTACGTTCTCACCCAGCGAGCTAACCTGAACGTCGTTGAAGTCGTTGAAGGTCTGCTTGAGTTCGCCCTTCGGCAGCTTCTGGAAGGCCTCGGCATACTCGGTCTTAGCGTCCTTAACCGGGTCAAGCGGCTTGATATTCGGTTTCGGAAGCGTCTTGGGTTTCACATTCTTCTTATCCTCGTCGAAGGAGATGGTCATGTAGTCAGCACCGAAGTACTTCTTGGCTACGCGCACGATCTCGTCTTTGGTGAGAGCCTGGATCTTCTCGTTAGCGGTGAAGATATCATCGGTCGGCTTGCCATAGGTGAAGCAGTCGACGAGGGCGCTCATCTTAGCCGACGGGGTCTCGTTGGACACCTTCTCGCTCTGGGCATAGAGGCGCTTTACGTTAGCAATCAACTCGTCGTCGATCTGGCCGTTCTTGATCTTGTCGACCTCACGCATAACGATTTTCTCGGTAGTCTTATCGTCCTCGAACATCTGCTGGTTAGCATCGTAGTAAGGCACAGCCTCGATGATGATACGACCGGAGTTACGACGTGCGTCGCTGAAGACGCCTGCAAACTGTACGTCACCCTTGGTATTGACCTTGTCCAACAGACCGGTCTGGCCGTTGTAGAGCAGTGCGCATACGAAGTCGAGCACATCCTGGTCGGGATCTCCCTCTTTCACGCCGGGATAGATCCAGGTAACCATCGGGTTGTAGCCCAGGTTGTAGTGCTTCTTACCCGTCAGTTTTACTTCCGGATAGCTCGGGCGAGCAGGCAACTCCTTCGGCTCGAGACGACCAAAGGTCTCGGCAATCATCGGTTTGGTGCTCTCGGTATTGAAGTCACCCACGATGATAAGTGCCATGTTGTTAGGCACATACCAGGTGTTGTAGAACTCAATCAGTCGGCTCAGGCGCGGGTTCTTCAGGTGCTCGGGCAGACCGATCACGTCACGCTCGTAGGGGCTACCCTTGTAGATATCCTCCATGAGTTGCTTCTGGGCCTGGGACGAAGGATCGTTGGCGTACATATTGTACTCCTCGAACACGTTCTCCAACTCAGCCTGGAAAGTACGGAATACCGGATTGATCAGACGGTCGGAGAAGATCGTCAACCAGCGGTACATCTCAGCAGCCGGGAACGAGTTGTGGTAGGCCGTGAGGTCGAACGAGGTATAGGCATTCACACCCTCGGCACCGATAAGGTCGAGCATGTTGAAGAAGTCCTCGGTAGAGGAGATCTTTGCCTCGCGCATAGAGATCTCGTTGATCTGTGTAGCCAGTTGCTCACGCAGTTTGGCGTCAGTTGTCTCGCTATACTGGTCGTAGAGCGCAATGATAGAATCGTACATCGGTTTCTCTTTCTCCCAATCGAGGGCACCGATACGTTGTGTACCCTTGAAGAGCATGTGCTCCAAATAGTGGGCCAGACCGGTGTATTCAGCCGGTTCGTCTACCGCACCGGCACGAACTACTACGTAGCCCGTTACGTCCGGTTGGTCGTGGTCTTCCCACAACATGACGGTCAGACCGTTGTCCAATTTGTACTCCGTCAGTCCCTCGCGGGTAAAAGCGAAGCTCATCGCGATGCCGCCTATCAGCAGCAGAGCGCTAAGTAGAATTTTCTTCATTGTTGTTATTATTTTGGTTGTTTTTAATTTTCGCAATTACGTAACTACGTAATGTCGTAATAACGAATGATTTACCACTCTAATAATACCTTTCCGCACTGGCCGCTGACCATGACGTCGAAGCCTTTCTGGAAGTCAGCAAACGGGAAGCGGTGGGTGATGACAGGCGATAGGTCGAGTCCGCCGAGCAACATCTGCTCCATCTGGTACCAGGTCTCCCACATACGGCGGCCCGTGATACCCTTGATGGTCAGTGCATTGAAGATGACATCAGACCAGTTGACCTGGGTGTCGGACGGCAGGATTCCGAGTTGGGCGATATTGGCACCCTTGTACATATGCTCGATCATGTCGTTGAAGGCAGCAGGTGCGCCGGACATCTCGAGTCCTACGTCGAAGCCCTTGATACCTAATTGCTTCATCGCGCCCTCCACGGTCTCTCCTTTCGAGCCATCCACGGTGAGGGTAGCACCCATTTTCTTCGCTATCTCCAGTCGCAGCGGGTTGATATCCGTCACCACGATATGTTTCGCTCCGGCGTAGCGACATATACCTGCCGCCATCGTGCCTATCAGACCGGCTCCCGTGATGAGCACATCTTCGCCCAAGAGCGGGAAAGCCAGCGCAGTATGGGTGGCGTTGCCGAACGGGTCCATGATAGCTGCGAAATCGTCCGGAATAGAGGGATGGAGCTTAACGACATTGGACTCGGGGATCGTGACATACTCAGCAAAACAGCCATCCTTGCCCATAATACCCACGGATATCGTATTCTCGCACACATGGCCCATGCCACGGCGGCAGTTACGGCAATGTCCGCAGACGATATGTCCCTCGGCTGTCACGCGTTCGCCCACCTTGATATTCCGCACTCCGGCACCAACTTCGGCGACCTCACCCACAAACTCATGGCCCATCGTATAAGGCGGACGGCAATGCGCTTGCGACCAAGCATCCCACTTGTACATATGCAGGTCGGTGCCGCAGATAGCAGCCTTCTTGACCTTGATAAGGACGTCATTGACGCCTACTTCCGGCATCGGCACATCTTCCATCCAGATGCCAGGCTTTGCATATTTCTTTACTAATGCTTTCATTGTTCTAGGATACTATAGTCCTAGGGCACTATGGTCCTAGGCTTTATTTCAACACTGCAAGTTTCGTGCCAATCTTCGTAAAGGCGGCGATGCACTTGTCTAACTGTTCGCGGGTGTGGGCTGCGGAAACCTGGACACGAATACGTGCCTGGCCCTGCGGCACAACGGGATAATAGAAACCCGTAACGTAGATGCCCTCCTCCTGGAGCGCCGCAGCAAACTCCTGGCTAAGACGTGCATCATAAAGCATCACGGCACAGATAGCAGACTGCGTCGGCTTGATATCAAAACCGGCAGCCTTCATGCGCTCAACGAAGTAGGCCGTATTCTCGTGGAGACGGTCTTGCAATTCGTTGGAGCGAGTCAGCAGTTCGAAGGTCTTCAGACCAGCCGCAGCAATCATCGGTGGGATCGAATTGGAGAAGAGATATGGACGACTACGCTGACGAAGCAGGTCGATGATTTCTTTCTTACCCGTAGTGAATCCACCTACCGAACCACCGAAGGCCTTACCCAGCGTACCTGTGATGATCTCCACCTTTCCACGCATGTTATAGAGTTCGGTCACACCGTGGCCCGTACGGCCAACAACACCGGCCGAGTGGCTCTCATCAACCATGACCATGGCGTTGTATTTCTGCGCCAGTTCGTATATCTTATCCAGCGGACATACGTTACCGTCCATCGAGAAGACACCGTCGGTAGCGATGATACGGAAACGTTGCGCTTGAGCCTTCTTGAGTTGCTCCTCGAGGTCGGCCATATCGCCATTGGCATAACGATAACGCACGGCCTTACAGAGGCGTACACCATCAATAATCGACGCATGGTTGAGTGCATCGGAGATAATGGCATCGTCGGCTGTGAGCAGCGGCTCGAACAAACCGCCGTTGGCATCGAAGCAGGCAGCATAGAGGATAGTATCCTCGGTGCCGAAGAACTCGGAGATCGTGCGCTCGAGTTGCTTATGGGTATCCTGGGTGCCGCAGATAAAGCGCACCGAAGCCATACCATAGCCACGCTCGTCCATCTTCTGCTTAGCCGCCTCAATAAGCTCGGGGTTGTCTGCCAACCCAAGGTAGTTGTTCGCACAGAAGTTAATCACTTCCTGACCACCCTCAACGCGGATACCCGACGATTGCGGGGTAATGATGACGCGCTCGTTCTTATAGAGCCCTGCGTCCTTGATTTCTTGCAGCGTCTGCTGCAGATGTTTTTGAAATTCGGTATACATGGTATGAGTTAAATAAAAAATTCTCCACTAATTCGGCTGCAAAGGTACAGAAAAAAAATGATATACGCAAGCGTATATTCAAAAAAATATTTGCGTAATTGCAAATTTTGTCGTACTTTTGCGGCAAATTATCACGAAGACTATGCAATTTTCGATTCGCTAAGTATTCGCACCTAAACTTTTTTCATCGCTACGAAAGTACAATCGTGCGCAGTTTGGTCAGGATGCGCTTTCGGGCATCATAGTAGGTATCGTAGCAATTCCGCTGGCCATCGCCTTTGGTATCTCATCCGGCGTCGGTCCGACGGAAGGATTGGTGACGGCCATTATTGCGGGATTGATTATCTCGTTTCTGGGTGGCAGCAAAGTGCAAATCGGCGGTCCGACGGGTGCGTTTATCGTGATCATTTACGGCATCATTCAGCAGTATGGACTCGGAGGGCTGATGATTGCCACCATCATGGCCGGCATACTACTGATTCTGATGGGTGTAGCTCATTTGGGATCGGTGATTAAGTTTGTGCCCTACCCTGTGATTGTAGGATTTACGGCAGGTATTGCCGTGACGATCTTCTCCACCCAGATGAACGACTTCTTCGGGCTGGAGCTGACGAATGTGCCGGCCAACTTCATTGATAAATGGATATTCTACGCACAGCATTTCAGCATCAACTGGTGGGCCGTGGCGATAGGCGGGTTCTCACTACTGATATGTATCTGCATGCCGCTACTGACAAAGCGCATACCGGGTTCGTTGGCTGCCATCGTGCTGGCTACGACAGGTGTGTGGCTGCTGAGGAAGTATGCGCCGGAATCGTGGAACGTAGCTTCGCTGCAGACCATCAGCGACCTGTATACCTTGCCCCACGGTATTCCCGCACCGCATGTACCTTCGCTGAACCTGGGAGACGGAGAGTCGTTCTTCACGCTGGTGCAGAAGCTCTTCCCGTCGGCCTTTACGATTGCGATGCTTGGTGCTATTGAATCGCTATTGTCGGCCATGGTGGCAGATGGCGTGATAGGCGACAAGCACAACTCGAACACCGAGTTGATTGCACAGGGCGTGGCCAATGTAGTAGTGCCTTTCTTCGGCGGCATTCCGGCTACGGGCGCCATAGCACGAACGATGACGAACATCAACAACGGCGGCCGCACACCGGTTGCAGGTATCATTCATGCCATCGTGCTACTACTGGTGTTGCTCTTCTTGGGGCAGATGGTAGGTATGATCCCGATGGCCTGTCTGGCAGCCGTATTGATTATGGTGAGCTACTCGATGTCGGGTTGGAAGACGATTTATGGACTGATTAGGCATCCGAACCGCGACTTGTACGTACTGCTGATCACATTCTTTCTGACGGTCATCTTCGACCTGACCGTCGCTATTGAGGTGGGTATACTCTTGGCGTTGGTTCTATTCCTGATGCGCACAAGCGAGGCCACGCATATCCGAACGTTCCACAATGAGATAGATCCGAATGAGGACACGGATATCCAACTGAATCTGGAACATCTGACCATTCCGCAGGGTGTGGAAGTATATGAAATAGACGGTCCGTACTTCTTTGGCATTGCCAATAAGTTTGATGACATTATGACCCATGTGTCGGGCGAGAAATTTCCAATTCGTATTATTCGAATGAGGAAGGTCCCCTTTGTGGATTCTACAGCTATGCACAACTTGGGCATGCTCATCCAGCGTTCGCATAAGGATGGCACAACGATTATTCTGTCGGGCGTCATTCCGCACGTGCACAAACAGCTGCACATCGGTGGCATAGAGCAACTGATGAATCCGAAAAATATCTGTCCGAATATTCACGTAGCACTACAACGCGCCGAACAACTGATGGCAGAAAGAAAAGGAGCAAGGCAGAAATAAGCCTTGCTCCATTTTTTATTGTCGAGTCCAACCGAATCAAATGATTCCCTGCTCGAGCATCGCCGTAGCAACCTTCATAAATCCTGCGATATTAGCACCCTTGACATAGTCGATCGTGCCATCGGGTTGCGTACCGAACTTGACGCACTGCTCGTGGATCGACTGCATGATATGGTGCAGACGCTCGTCTACCTCCTTGGCCGTCCAGCTGAGGTGCTCGGCATTCTGGGTCATCTCCAGACCGGAAGTGGCTACGCCACCAGCATTGACAGCCTTGCCCGGTGCGAAAAGTACACCATTGTGCTGGAAGAAATGAATAGCGCCAGGTTGGCATCCCATATTGCTAACCTCGCAGCAGCACCAGCAGCCGTTAGCCTTGAGTTCCTTGGCGTCCTCCTCAGAGAGCTCGTTTTGGAAAGCACACGGCAGTGCGATGTCACACGAAACGGACCAAGCCTTCTTGCCGGCCGTAAACTGGCACTCCTTCGGGAACTTATCGGCCATATCTTGTACTTTATTACGGTTCGACGCACGCATAACAAGCATGTAGTCGATCATCTCCTTGGTAATACCGCCCGGGATAGCCACTACGCCGTCCGGACCAGAGATAGCTACGACCTTAGCACCCAGTTCGACAGCCTTGGTGGCAGCGCCCCATGCTACATTTCCGAAACCGGAGATAGCGACAGTCTTACCCTGGATGTCCTTGCCTGCCTGGTGGAGCAGATGTTGGGTGAAATAGAGTGCACCGAAACCGGTTGCTTCAGGACGCAGAATCGAGCCACCCCAAGTCATACCTTTGCCGGTGAGCACACCCGTATGATATTCGCGAGCGAGCTTCTGGTACATACCATTTAGGAAACCTATCTCACGGCCACCAACACCTACGTCACCTGCCGGAATATCCTGGTCGGGACCAATGCAACGCCAGAGTTCGAGCATAAAGGCCTGGCAGAAACGCATGATCTCTGCATCGGACTTGCCCACTGGGTCGAAGTCAGCACCACCCTTGGCACCACCCATAGGCAGCGTAGTCAGAGCATTCTTGAAGGTCTGCTCAAAGCCCAAGAACTTGAGCATCGAAGGCGTCACGGCACGGTGGAAACGAAGACCACCCTTGTACGGGCCAATGGCGCTGTTGAACTGAACGCGGTAACCGAGGTTGGTCTGAACCTGGCCCTCGTCATCGATCCATGTCACGCGGAAAGTGAAGATACGATCGGGCTCAACCAGACGCTCAACAATGCGCGCCTCTTCGAACTCAGGATGCTGATTGTAAACAGGTTCGATAGATTCCAGAACCTCTTGAACGGCCTGCAGATACTCTGCCTCGCCCGGATGCTTTGCAGCTAGTTGCTGCATGATAGTTTGTGTTTTCATGCTGTTGTTTTTAAATTAAAAAACATGTTTAATTATTGTTGTGTTTTATATTTTGGGGAGGTAAACAAAGAATGTTGTACCTCGACTATTTGTTTCAAAACGGATGCGTCCCCCTGAGCCCTCAACAATATTCTTTGATATAGCCAGTCCCAGTCCTGTGCCGGTGGTCTTTGTCGTGAAGTTCGGCACAAAAATCTTAGGCTGATCTTCGGCGGATATTCCAGGGCCGTTGTCGGAGATGGAGATTTCTATCTCCTTAGCGGAATACGCGGTATTGAGGATAATGATAATATCTGCATCTTTCCGATCGCCGATGGCTTGGATCGCATTCTTGATGATATTAGTGAACACTTGTCCAATCTGTTCGGGGTCGGTCTGTGCCATCACCCCTGCATCGGGTCCGACGTAGCGAATCGGCACGCTCTCGGTGTTGGTTCGCATCAGGGTAACGACGCTGGATAGACGCTGTGCGACATCTGTCCGGCTCACCTCCACCTCTGGCATCTTAGCGAACGACGAGAAGGACGTAGCGATATGGCTCAGGTTGTCGATAGCCGCCACAAGCGAATCGGTGGTGCGGTCGAAATAGGTATCGAAGCGATCGGTGCCTCGCATACGCTGGAGCTGCTGGATATTGAGTTTGATTGGCGTGAGCAGGTTGTTGATCTCATGGGCTATTTGGCGTGCCATCGTTCGCCATGCGCCTTCTCGCTCGCTACGAGCCAGTTGGCGGGAAGCCTGCTCAACTTGGTCGACCATCTCATTGTAACGCTCCACCAGTTCACCGAGTTCATCCCGGTAGGCATAATCGATATGGTTGTCCTCTTCGCCTAGACGGAAATGGCTCATTTTTTGCGACAAACGACTGATAGGACGTGTCAGTCCCCGTGCGAGCATATAGCTAACCAGGATAGAGAGCAACAACATAACGATACACGGAGGCAAGAGTTGCAAAAGGAAAGTATTCACCTCGCGGTGCATAGCCAATTCGCTCACAAAGAGCGGCACAGCCACGTAACCGGCCACCTCGGCATCGGCGTCCAACAATGGGATATAACCGGCCAGGTAGCGCATATCACCTATCTGTTCGTGGTAGATCCCGACGGAATCGCCCGTAAAGAACGGAGCGGAAGCCATAAGCGTAGAGGCCAATCCCTTCTGGAATAGTTCGGGAGCTGACGTGCCCAGGAGTTCGCCCTGACGGTCATATAGGTGGATATCGGTTTCGTAGGTATAACTGAGCTTGAGCAGGTCGCTACTAAGTGTACTACCATCCACCAGTCGCGAACCCGGCGAAGAGAAATACAGGTCGTGGAGATGCGACTGAATATAGAGCGTTTTGCGCAGCAGTTCGGCCTCCTGACGCTGCTGGTAGTGGTTGCGCACGTAGCGCGTAGATATAAAGAACACATAGGCAAAGGCCACGCACAACATAGCCATAATGGCGTATACCACACGTGTCCGAAGCGGCATATTGCGGAAACCACGATGGCGAACAAGTCCGATAACGCCCAACACCAGCAACACGCCGAAGAGCGATGTCAATAGAATCCAATAGAGTCGGACGCGCATTCGCGGACGCTTGTACCAAGCCGGACGGTCGGCATTGGGGTCGACCAACTGACGATACGAAAAACTGTCGGCCAGAGGGCCTGCCACCGCCTCTTGTTGTTCGAACGGCTGACTGCCGGTCAGCGAGAATAGGAACGTACTATCCGCAGCATATACCGGATAGAAGCCGCTAACCGTCAATCCGGACAGTTGGTACTGCTCATCAGCCGAGAACGGCGGGATAAAGGTGTTGTGCAGCTGACGATTCTCGAACTGGTACTGATACTTAATAGGAATAACCACCAGTACGTCGTATTCGGAGGTACACATCCAACGCGCCACGACATGGGCATTGTTGAACCGCTCATACCACCACCCCGTAAGAGAATCGGTAGAACGGATATCGTCGGCCGAAAGCCAATTGTCTGACCAATAGATGAGTCGGTCAGCCTGATAGACATAATACAGAATATTCTCGCCCAGATCTGTGCGAGCAATCCAGTCGGTCAACAATTCGTCACGCTCCAACGCCGCCAAGAGACTATCTACGTTCTGCTCGGCCAACGTCTGCTGGTGGAGCAGCGTGCGCTGTATGCTTCGCGCATCGCGTTTTGGGGTGTGACAGGCCGTCAGACCGACCATCAAAAACGCCATTAGCAGCAAAAAAACATTCGTTTTTCGCATAATTATTCGTTTTCTATTGCAAAAGTACAACATTTTTTGTACCTTTGCAAGCAAATTCGAAAAAAAATTTCATTTTATGCAAATATTGGCTGCTTTTATACTCGGATTACTCACTATTTTGGACCCATGTACCCTTTTTACGTCGATTACGGCCATCGGTTATATCGATCGTGAGATTGGCAACCGACGCAAGGTGCTGGCGAACGGTTTGATGTTCGTCTTGGGCAAACTGACCACCTATATTCTACTGAGCGTTCCATTTCTTTTGGGAGCCCAGACCGAAGGTCTACAACACATACTTGGTCATTGGGGTGAACCGATTCTAGCCGGATTTATGTTACTATGCGGCGTCATTCTGCTGCTCAGCGGTCATCACCACCAACACGATCACGGACTGAGCAAATGGCTGCAGAATGTAGATGACCGTTCATCATGGCTATGGTCGTTTATGCTCGGTATATTCTTTGCCATCGCTTTCTGTCCGCACCGACTGGTCTATTTCCTCAGTATGATTGATATCATGCTCACGCTCCCGATGTCGTGGGGATGGACGATGCCCGTCATTTTTGGATTGGCCACAGGACTGCCTATCATGCTGATTGCGTGGCTGATAAGCTATAGTGCTATTACGGTAGGACAACTGACCTCACGGCTCGGTACTTTTGAGAAATGGTTCCGCCACGTATGTGCCGTGCTATTCCTGATTGCCGGTATCTACCTAACCGTTCACTGCATCACGGATCCGACGCACGAACATCATCACCACGAGTTGTTCCACACAGAATTTCCCTTGCATCATCACGACTAACCATGGCCGGTTCCGAAGGTTTTCAATTTCGTCAGTTCTATGTGCGTCACGACCGCTGCGCCATGAAAGTGGGCACGGATGGCGTACTGCTTGGTGCGTGGGCACCAGTTGATTTACCATTTGACCATTTACCATGTACCATTTTAGATATTGGAACCGGTTCGGGGCTCGTCGCTCTGATGATGGCTCAACGCGTTCCGGAAGCCCAAATAGATGCCATCGACATAGATGAAGCAGCCGTAGAACAAGCGAAAGAAAATTTTCAGGCTTCAGCCTTCAGTCAACAGCTTTCAGCCTATCAATCCAGTCTACAAGACTGGCTCAATCACCAATCACTAATCACAAATCACAAATACGACCTGGTCGTCTCCAACCCTCCCTATTTTCAGAACAGCCTGAAGAATCCGGATGCCGGACGGCAACTGGCGCGGCACACCGATAGTCTCAGTTACGCTGAACTCATCACACACAGCGCACGACTACTCAAACCGCAGGGCATGTTAGCCATTATCCTGCCGGCAGAAGTAGAGAAAGAGGTAGAAAAGCTTGCTCAAGAGGCCGGGTTGTCGCTCACGCGCGTCACGCGCGTATTTAGTAAGGAGTCGAAGCCGGCAAGGCGGGTGTTACTTTTCTTTCAGTTTTCAGCCGTCAGCATTCAGCCCACAGAGGACAAACTCGTCTTAGAAAACGAAACAGGCGGCCGTTCAGCCGCCTATTCCGAACTCTGCAAGGAGTTTTATCTTTAGCCATTAGCCATCAACCTTTATTTTGCATAGTTGACAGCTCGCGTCTCGCGGATAACGGTCACCTTCACTTGTCCCGGATAGGTCATCTCGTCCTGGATGCGTTTAGCCAAATCAAACGAGAGCAACTCGGTATCCTTGTCTGAAATCTTATCCGCACCGACAATCACGCGAAGTTCGCGACCAGCCTGAAGGGCATAGGTCTTGATAACACCCGGATACGAACGTGCCATATTCTCTAGGTCGTTCAGACGCTTTACGTAGGTCTCGACAATCTCACGACGCGCACCCGGACGAGCACCCGAGATAGCATCACAAGCCTGAACGATCGGCGCAATCAGCGTCTCCATCTCACACTCGTCGTGGTGGGCACCTACTGCATTGCAGATATCGGGTTTCTCGCCATATTTCTCACACATCTTCATACCTACTTCTGCGTGCGGCATCTCCAGATCTTCCTCGGCCACTTTGCCTATATCATGGAGCAGTCCGGCACGGCGAGCACGCTTGGGATTCAGTCCCAGTTCGCTTGCCATCGCGGCACACAGGTTGGCTGTTTCACGCGAGTGCTGCAGCAGGTTCTGACCATACGAAGAACGGTATTTCATACGTCCTACCATACGAATCAATTCCGGATGCAGACCATGGATACCCAGGTCAATGGTCGTGCGCTTACCGGTTTCGATGATTTCCTCTTCTACTTGCTTCTTGACCTTAGCCACCACTTCCTCGATACGAGCCGGGTGGATACGTCCGTCCTGAACCAACTGGTGGAGCGATAGGCGAGCTATCTCACGACGCACCGGATCGAAGGCCGAAAGCGTGATAGCCTCGGGCGTATCGTCTACGACGATTTCCACACCCGTAGCGGCTTCCAGCGCACGGATATTACGGCCCTCACGACCAATGATACGTCCCTTGACTTCGTCATTCTCGATATGGAAAATAGAAACGGTATTCTCCGCAGCCGTCTCAGACGAAACACGTTGGATGGTCTCGATGATGATTTTCTTGGCTTCCTTGGAGGCGGTCATACGAGCATCGTCCATGATATCGTTGATATACGACATTGCGTTGGTCTTCGCCTCGTCTTTCAGAGCCTCCACAAGTTGCTTTTTTGCCTCCTCGGCCGACAGACCGCTCACAGCCTCGAGTTGCTGCTGCGCCTGATGGTGCATCTTCTCAATCTCTTGCGATTTAAACTCTATCGCCTTGAGTTGCTGATCTAGTTGCTGGCTACGTTGCTGCATCTCGTTTTGCTGACGCTGCAATTCGCCTTGACGCTGGTTGAGTTGCTGTTCGCGTTGTTGCAGACGCTGGTCAGTCTGCTGCTGACGACGTTCGTGCTCGCTCACCATTTTCTCGTGCTCGAGTTTGAGCGCGATAAACTTCTCTTTTGCTTCAACAATTTTGTTTTTCTTAATCATTTCCGCCTCTTCCTCGGCTTTCTTCATCAACCCCACGCTCGTAAAGCGTACGATCATGAAACATATGCCGGCTCCGAGAAGGAGAGATACAATTCCAATAATTACTGGTAACATAAATGATTTGATTTTAAGTGTTTATTCTTGTTCGGCAGGCTCCACGATATCCGGTTGCTGCTGAGCCAAGCGCTGCTTGACCAATTCGTTGAGCGCAGCCAACTGGTTCTCGACGGGGCGCAAGTCTTTCTCATGCGCATCGCTTCGCCAATTGACTGCCAGCTGCAATGCAACGTACATCCACAATTGTTCGGTGGTCGCCTGTGGCATCACCTTGCGGAAGTACTGATAACGTTGGTTGAGCAACTTAGCCCCTTCGCGATAGAACGGCTCCTGATCACGATCAATCGTGAGCGAGATAGAATGCGCATCCAATTGCAAACGGATATTTTGTTTCTCTGCCATAGTTTTCTAATTACTGACGTAAAACCTCTATCACATGGTCAATCTGGGCAATGAGTTGGGTGAGACGGCGTCGTGCAGAGTCACGCTCTTCGGGCGTGCCCGTCATGGCGCTGGCCAGGCGGAGACGACTATACTGTGTCTCCAGTTCCGCCAACTCGGCATGCGAGCGCAAGATCTCTGCACGTTGGCTTTGATTAGCCTCGCGCAAACGATCATTCTCCTCACGCAATGCATCGTATCGCATGAGAAGAACTCGTAGATTCTCTGAGAGTTGCTCCAGTTGATCCATCCGACGAGAATGGGATTAGAACGAATAGCCTACACCTAGACCGATCATGCCCTTGAACTGAACACGCTCAGCCGACTGGGTAGTACCATCCGCCATCTTCTTGTCAATCTTCACACCGTTGTAGTAACGCAGATCGGTAGAAAGCGTCACTTGCAGGCACTTCAGGAACTGATAGCTCAGGTTGACCGTCCAGTCTACATCGAAGTTACCGAAACGACGGTTGTTGTCGCGGTAGCCGAGGTAGTCATATGCCAATTCCGGGAACGCTTTACCGTTACCCAGATCGGCATACAAATCGCCGGTTGCCTTTTCTTTATACACTTTGGTCTTGTCCCAAGCATACGGGGTATACAGACCCAGCGTGGTCTGGAGTTTGAAGTCCTTGTAGGTATAGTTGATAGCACCTTTGATGTTCAAACCGAGCTCAGCACGTACATCCTTATCATATAATTTATCTACCTTACCCGTTGTCTCATCGGTGTAGTAGTGCCATACAGCATATTTCTCTTTCAACTCACGCTCCAAGCCCGTAGCG
>JAFPLG010000071.1 GCA_017402895.1 Paludibacteraceae bacterium | reverse complement strand
GTACGTGGAGAACGAGTGGATAGCGTCCCAAAAAGTACGGGAGAGCCTGATTCTGACCTTTGCCTGTTTTGCTTTCTTAGGCGGTTATACTATGTCCGGCGGCGTCAAAACCGCACCGGTCAATATGCTCTATAATGTCTATCGGATTGTGAAGATGGACCGACATATTCATCAGAACCTGCCGACGGTCGAGGCGTTTCGGTTTGGGGTCGAGAAGGCGACTAATGATGCAGAGAGTTTGGTGGTGTTGGTGATCGGCGAGACCTCCAGATACGACCACTGGCAGCTTAATGGTTACGAGCGCGAGACTTCCCCGCGACTGATGGCGCGGCAGAACGAGATTATCTCTTTCGACAGTTGCTATGCGATTGCCAATCTGACGACAGTGTCTGTGCCGCTGATGTTATCGCCCGCGACACCGACGACGCTCTCGAGTTATACGCAACAACGCTCCGTGGTGGAGGCGTTTGATGAGGCAGGCTATCGAACGTCTTGGCTGGCGGACCAGAGTTTCAACAACCATTTTCTGCAGCGTATCTCCGCCACCTGCGATACGGCGGTGTATATCCACGATGACGGAGAGAAACTTTTTGCCGACTACCTGTTGGTGGCACCGTTTGAGCAGCAGTTAGCGTACGCCGGACGGCAGTTGGTGGTGCTGCATTCGTTGGGCTGCCATTTCAAGTACAGCGAACGCTATCCCGAAGGGTTTGGTCCCTACCAACCCGACATGCGGCAGATGCAGAAAGTGGAAGGACAGTCGCTGTTGGAAACGGCCAAGACCCTGCTCGTCAATTCGTACGACAACGCGATACGCTATACGGATTTCTTCTTGGATAGCCTGATACAAGTGATTGAGAAGAGTAACCGTCCTGCGGTGCTGGTGTATCTCGGCGACCACGGAGAGAACCTCTTGGATGACGAAAGAAATATGTTTCTGCACGGCACCTATTCCGGCAGCGAATACGAGTATCATGTGCCGCTGTTTGTCTGGACGAGCGAGGCGTACAGGCAGGCGCATGAGGATAAGATAGCCGCGATGCAAGGCAACAAAAAGAAGGTCATGACGACCATGACCCTCTTTGATTCGTTATTGGACTTGGGCGATATCGCTTATTCGCAATTAGACTCGACCCAAGTAATTTCTTCGGCAGCGATGCAAGCCGACAGTTTACTCTATGGCTTGGATGCCAATTTAAATCCCTTCCAGTTAGGTCGAATGATCAGACCCTGATAATCTTCTGATACGCGTTGACCGAGGATATTATACGCCGGTCCTTCGGCTGCCTCTTCCTGAGGAATCCTGCAGGTCTCGGAAGGCGTGTAGAGGTCGTAGATGAAGGAGACGAGTCCGTCGGAGGCTTCTTCGATGGAGGTTATTTTCTGTCCCAGAACCGTAAAGGCTGTGACGTTTTGCGAACCGGGGAAGGGAATATCCTGACGCGTTCCGCCTACGTAGGTGGTGCTGCAGTAGGATTTTTGTCCCGAAGCGGCAATGACGCCGTAACGGGTGCTATAATCGTTCGGTACATTATCCGCCCACATCGTGGAATCATAGACCACCTGCCCGAGAATAAGTCCGTGTCCCGGGATATACTCGTCCCATCCTGAGAGTTGGCGGTTCTCGATATACCAGACCGTATCGGGCTCCAGGGCTCCTTCGGCAGGCACCTGACGATTGCGGGAAACAGCGAAATAGGTCTGTCCGTCGGCGGGCAGGGTGACTGCCTGCGGTTCAGCAAGGAAAGTGGGTGTTATCCAGCCTAAGTAGTACTTATCATAGACCGAGAAATTAGGCGGCGTACGGCCGTTGTTGTTGTAGGAACCCTTACTCATAAGCGACCAGGTACCGGGTTCTTCGTTGGCATCCTTCATCGGGCTTCTGCCTTGGGTGATATAGTAGTCGGGCAGACCTAAGACATGGGAGAACTCGTGGCACATGGTCGCCCCACCGGTGCGACTACCGTCGGGACGCAGTTCATTGGAGCAGGCATAGCGGTACAAGACCTTGCCGTTCAACTCCGGCAGGCGTTCGTCGTAGAGGTCCTGGATATTGACGTAGAACGAATCCTGCGCCGTCATACCGTAATAGAGTGCCGACTCGATGTCCCATTCGTGCGGCCAAATCAAGCGCTCCTGACTAGTATTATCCGCCTGTCCCTTACCGGCATAGATGATATAGACGAAATCGATGAAACCGTCCTCATCGGCATCGTAGTCCGAGAAGTCCACGCCTAATTCTTGGGCTCCGTAGCAGGCGTCGAGCACGAAATCCACCACGTAGCGGTCGTCTCCCAAGAAGGTCGAGTCATGGCCGTACCAGTAAGTATTACGCGGCAGATCCACCGGTCCGACGATATCGAAATGGGGCACATAGAGGCCGCCGGACTGTTCGCGGAAATACTCCCTGACCGAAGCTTTGGCTCCGTCGTAGGTGTAGTGGCCTGCGTTGGCGAGCGAATCGACAGCCAGCGGTGTGTTCTCGTCCTTAAAATCCTGGTCGGTATAGTTAACGAGGATACATAAGCCCCGCTCGGAGGAAGCATACTCCCCGCCCCTACGCGCAGGCGCAAAGGAAGTATTATTATGACGATCGAGCGCACGCACATGCGGGCGAGAGGGTTCAAGGGCATTTTCTCCCGGAGCGGGAGGCATCGCTGTGAGGGTTATATAACTAAGCACCAAGAGGCTCAAAAGAAGGCTTTTCTTCATGTCTTTTGTCTTTTGTCTTTTGACTTTTGTCCAATTTTGCCGCAAAGATACAACTTTTTTTGCACATATCAAAAAAAAGTATTATTTTTGCAACGTAAAAACAAAACTCGTATGAAAAATAATGTAATGGCAGGCGCTTTGATCGCCTTAGGATTATGCCTCGCAGGCTTATTCATCAGTTTAGGAATCAACAAGTACGCTTCGAAAGACCGCGCCGTGACCGTCAAAGGTCTCAGCACGCGCGATGTGGAAGCGGATTATGCGGTATGGCCGCTCTCGTACGGCTGGAACGGCAATGATTTGCCGTGGCTCTACACTCGTCTGGAACAGGTGACCGAGCGCGTGAAGCAACACCTGCTTTCGTTGGGCTTTGAGGAAGGCGATTTCCGTCAGGGTACGATAGAGGTGAGCAATAACTGGGAGAGTTACTACGGCGACCATCGTCCGGAGTTTAAGTACACGCTTTCGACCCAGCTTATCGTTTCGACCCATAAAGTAAAGTTGGTGGTTGCCAGTCAGGGTAAAGAAGCCGAGTTGCTCAAAGAAGGTCTGATCGTCAAAGGTAACTCCTGGGCGCTGGACTACCAGTTCAACGGTCTGTCGGAGTTGAAGCCCTCGATGATCGAAGAGGCTACCCGCAACGCCCGTGCCGTAGCGCAGAAATTTGCCGACGATGCCCAGTGCTCTCTCGGTTCTATTCGCCGCGCTTCGCAAGGACAGTTCTCTATCGAACCCGATGAGTATCAGCCTTGGGTAAAACATGTGCGTGTGGTGACGACGGTTGATTATTTCTTAGATTAATACCCCATAGTTATGACGACCCGATTTTATCTTATCTTAGGGATGCTGATGCTGAGTCTGCATCTGATGG
>JAFPLG010000070.1 GCA_017402895.1 Paludibacteraceae bacterium | reverse complement strand
GCTTGAGGAGGCGCGAAGCAGAACTACTATAGAGACAATCAGAACGGTCAGCAGTTCTACGGCGTAGCCAGCGTAAAAGTGGCGACATATTGGGTGCCGGTGAGCATTTTCCGAATCGGTCTGGGCGTGGATGGATTCTACGACGGGTATTATGCTTGTATAAGCAATATTCCAGATGTCATTGCTGCTAATCCAAATGCTAACATTACCTATTTTGGCAAAACCTACCTGAAAGAAAGCAATATTGCCAACTGTTTTCGCGTTGGTCTCAGCCTTCAACCTGAATTCATCATAGGTCGACTAACAGCTGGATTGCACGTAGGTTTCTACCTATATGATCCAATTAAGAACTTAGAACCATTTGAAAACCAATCAGATCCATCCAAACAAACAGACCCTAATGCATTGCATCCAGGAGACGAACCATTTGATCGCGGCGTGTTCTACGGCTATGATTTCACGAAAGCCAGCAACTATCAGGACGGATGGTGCTATATGCAGTTTGTGCTAAAGTACCACGTGCTGGATCACATGTTCGTACAATTAGGCCTAAAGACCCACGGCGTACGGGCAGAGTTTATTGATGCCGGATTAGGCGTAGCGTTTTAGGAGTTTTCAGTTTTGATGATTTGGTCTTCCATCATATAGACTTGTTCGATGGGGATGCCGCGGTCTACGAGGAAGCGGCGATCGGGACGGAAGATATGGTAGAAGGACTTGAGTGAGTCGCACATCTGCCGTGCCTGGCAGTAGGACTCGAAAGCCATCATGCGGTCACCGCGCAGGAAACAACAGTGGCCATAGTTAAGATAGTCGAGTGCGGTAGCCTTGTCGGAACGGAGTCGTTCGACGAGCCAGCGTTCCGCTTCGGGCAGTCGGTCGAGCATGGGTTCGAGGCGGCCTATCTCCAGGTATTTCTCCTCGACCCGACTCTCGCGTTCTTCGTTATCGCCCACCAGCACGCTAAACACCCATGTATCGGGCAAGATAGCCACGATGCCGGCGATATATTCGCGTTCCGACTCGGGCAAGAGGCTCAGATAGAGGTCCTCTCGGTTGCCATTCTCACCGGCCTGCTGCATGGCTTGGAACATGCGGTTGATAGTCTCGGCCGTGATGTCAGTAGCATTATTCTTGCCGGATGGTTTGCACAGGCCGATCTGAACAAGCATCACTTCGAAGGCCATCTGTCCGTCTTCGATAGCCGCCACGAAAGCGTCCTGCATCTCGGGGAAGAAATCAACCCGCACATCATAGTGGGCCAAGAGTAGGATCACGGCCGACATAGCCTGCTCGGACACCAGTTCCACATCAGAAGAGATAGCATCTATAAGGGCCATCATAGCCTGTTCGGAGAAGCACTCACGCAGGTTGGTGGCCAGAGCGTTGATAGCCAGCAGCGCCATGGTCCGGCGTTCCGGATCCTGGACAAGTTCGCGAAACCAACGGAGGTCTTCTTCCTGGAGATGGACGCAGGAATTGAAATACTGCATCATGCTATGCACGTTGTCGGGATTGAAGCCCACCATCTGGGGCGACAGTCCACGGCGCAAGCGGATGTCGGCATATACCTCATCCACCAGTCGATAAGCCTGGCCGGTCAGTCGGTCGAGCAGTTGGTCGCGATCAGGATCGTCGGCCGAGAGATAGTATTCGAAGACGTGGTCGTAGTTGTCGAGGAGTGTCTGCATCCGGTCCTGATAATGCGGCAAACCGAGTTCTTGCACCCACTGGGAGAGGATGCTAAAGGCGTGGCGCAACATGCGTTCACCGAGTGCGCGCTCTATCGTATTGACCTGGTCGGAGATGGACACGATTGGTCGTTGGTCGTTAGATCTCTTCTTTTATTAAGTAGTCGTTGCGGGAGGGGGAGTTGCGGATCATCAGTTCGGCCAGGAAGCCGGCGAGGAAGAGCATACAACCCAAGATCATCATGAGGATAGCGATATGGAAGTAGGGATTGACGCCTACAAGCATAGCCGGCACATGGCTGGAGAGCGCATAGAGCTTCATGCCTCCGACGACGATGACAGCGATAAAACCGATCATAAACATAAGCGAGCCAACGAGTCCGAAGAAGTGCATCGGCTGCTTGCCGAATTTGTTGAGGAACCAGAGGGTTAGCAGATCCAGGTAACCGTTGACGAAGCGATTGAGACCGAATTTGGACGTACCGAACTCACGTTTACGGTGCTGAACAACTTTCTCGCCAATTCGGGTAAAGCCCGCATTCTTAGCCAGATACGGGATATAGCGGTGCATCTCTGAGAAGACCTCGATATTCTTCACCACCTCGCGACGGTAGGCCTTGAGTCCGCAGTTCATGTCATGGAGTTGGATGCCCGTGACGCGACGAGCGGTGGCGTTGAAGAGCTTGCTGGGCAGGTTCTTGGTCAACTTGTTGTCGTAGCGTTTCTGCTTCCAACCCGAAACGAGGTCATAGCCGTCCTCTACGATCATGCGGCATAGTTCGGGTATCTCGTCCGGCGAGTCCTGGAGGTCGGCATCCATAGTGATGACTACGTCGCCCTGAGCGGCCTTGAAACCACAATAGAGCGCCGCCGATTTACCGTAGTTGC
>JAFPLG010000069.1 GCA_017402895.1 Paludibacteraceae bacterium | reverse complement strand
TATATCCTGTTTTACAACGATCAAGTGACGACCAAGAGCGGTAATACACTTTTGCATGGTGCGGAGGTGTATTTGTATGTGAGCACGAAAGATGGTCAGGAGCCCTACGGCCCCCGTCCCGGTAAGAAAATGAGTGCCGGACGCCAGAAACTGCGCATTCCGGTCGGCAGTACCGTGGAGCGTCTTATCCGAACCGGCCAAGGTGGACCTTTCCCGTTTGATTTCGCCAACAATGTGGATAGTCTTTTAACGACCAACCTCCGTGACAGCAACCTGGACAAAGTGGACGAAATCTACTTTGACTATACCTCTTCGTGGTTCTATTGGTTCGATCGGGAATCAATAAAGATTCGCGATAACCAGTTATTTGTCAAGGCGCAAGTTTCCCCTGCGATGGATAGTATTCTCGCTGCTAATGAGCCGAAACTCAAGCAAGAGTTGTACACCAAGTTAGGTGGTCTCAATGGCAATTACGGTCGATGCATGTGGGATCGCTCTGCGCGCCTGATCCTGCGTCGTAACATGGAGGAGACAGGACAGAGCGTGGATATCATTATCCCGCAGGATAGCATCATCCGTCTTGAGGACGGCAGCTGGCAGGCACACATGGTGGACATAGCTGATGCGTCTTGTACCCATTATAATTATCAGGTCTATATCGACCAATCGAATGCTACGCTGCGTGTTGCAGACTCTATCTATCTGCTGCCTAAGACCATCAATGGACAGAAGTTCATTTTCAACAAAGCGGCAAGCGTCACTTCTTTCTCGGCTTCACAAGGCGATGCGCGGGATAAACACAAGGCCGGCGTACAGCTCCAGTGGCTCGTTAACTCGACGGCGGTCGATTCGTTCGTGCTCCGCCGCACTGTGAAGAGCTCCACCGATGCGCCCGAGGTCATCTACCGCGGCGAGGACAACCATTTCTTCGATGAGGCCTCCATCCCCGGCACGCATTATGAATATACCGTCACGGCATACTATACCTGTAACGGCAATACCACCACGAGCACCCGGACTGCCGAAGGCTGGCGTTCGCCCTACGGACAAATCAGCGGTATGGTTCAGTTGCCGGATAATGCCGGCATGGCGGGCGTACAAGTCAGCCTCTCTGCTGATGGTCAGACGCTGCGCAACATCACTACCGATGCTACGGGTATCTTCGTCTTCGATAGTCTGAGTTATGACCTCAATACGGGTACTATCTATACCGTTACGCCTACCTCGCAGTATGGTACGTTCAGCTATAACAACACCTCCTCTGCGGCTGCATCCGTGCCGTTGGATGTTAACCATGCTATCCAAGAGGCCATCAACTTCGTCAATACCAGCACCGTACGTCTCTCCGGACGTGTGCTCTACGACCTCTCTACTATCCCTGTAGCGGATGCCTGCTTCGTGCTCAACGGCGATACTGTGCGTCGCGGCAATACCATCTACCGAACCGGTACGGACGGTAATTTCGAACTGACCGTTCCTAAGTCGATGCCCTGCCGCCTGCAGGTAGCTAAACCCGGTCATTCCTTCACCAATGATGGATGGCTTTTCGTCACCGGTACAGACACTGCCTTCTCGCTCGTCAAGGCGTTGGACGGTGTGCGGTTCTATGACACCACTAAGGTACGTCTCGTCGGCCGTGTAGCCGGAGGTAATGACCAGAAAGCACTCCAGCACGGTTTCGGACTTGGTAAGAACAACCTCGGCGATGACCTCCAACTCGTGCTCATGCTCGAGGGCGACAATACCGCCCACATTGTGCATGACCCCGATGACCTGAGCCGCGATACACTCCATCGCTCCGTCGGCGGAACGGATATCCTGTTCGAACAGAAGCGTATCACCGTTCGCCCGGATATCACCACGGGCGAGTATGCCGCGGACCTCTTCCCTGTCAAATACAAAGTCGTGCAAGCTACGGCCAAAGGCTACGCCACGCTCTTCCCCGGCGGCACCGGCTCCGAGACCTTCGACCTCACCAATGCGCCGTTGACAACCATCACCGACAGTCTAACTTCTAACAGCGCAGGCGGTCAAACATCTTATGTCAGTTACAACGCTATCTACGATCGTATCTACCATAACCCCGTTCAACTCCAAATGACACAACTCCTCTACGGCATGGAGAAAACCGGCTACGGCGAGGAGAGCGGCGTATATACCGATATGGACGGACAGACATACGATATGCTGCTCTATACCGAGGCGGATGGCAATGTGGCATACACGCTCGGATACCCCGTCTTCATGTTTAACCGCCAGTACCAATTCATGGTATCGGCCTTTGAACAGTATTGCTATAATAACGATACCCAAACCAATCGCCTTGACCGCGTGCCTATACGCAGCGGTTCGGTCACTATACGCAACGGACTCCATTCGGCTACCGAGAGTCGCACCTATGCCTTAGACTCCCTCGGCCGTAACAAATCCATCCTGCTCAAGAGTGATAATATCGACTTTGCCAATGCCGGTACCGCTGCGCTTCGAAGCGTCAGCGCGGCGCTCCAGACCGAGGGCAACACCGTGGAGACCGATCTGTTCCAGGCCTTCGTCATCGGCGATGTGGTGCAAAGTAACACTCTGCGCTCTACGGCGGCGGATATCAAGATCCTCGATATCGTCCGTGACCCGGGAGGCATGGGCAGTAGCGCATGGATTGAAGAGGGAAGCACATATAAGTTCGGCTATAGCTCGCGTACTCAATGGGAAGTGGGTGCCGAAGTGGGCGTTAAATGGGGCGATGGTGTGACACAGAGTATAGGTGTTGTATCCGCGCCTGCAGGAGCTGGTACCTATGCCGGTTCGGTATTTGAGACCACACGTTCTCTCACACTCTCTGTTCCGTTCACCTGGTCGTGGGATTGGACCAATAAGTACAGCTACGATTTCTCTACTACCACGCGTATCGCTACCAGCTCCGCCTATTCCGACGTAGGAGCAGCCTCAGACGTATATCTCGGCACGACGCGTAGCGTCATCACGGGTCTGGCTAAGTCCGTCTCTGTCATATCCGACAGCCTCTGGCAGGCACGGCAGACTGCCTACCAAGGAGGAGCTATCAAGCTGCTGGCGCAGGGAACGGATGCCAACGGGCAAGCATTCTATCTCGTCACCGGTGAGAAATCCGTCTTCGGCTCCGCTCTCGACAATACCTTTGCCTATACCCAGAAATACGTGCTCGGTTCCGTCATTCCTTCGCTCGCACGGCAGCGACTCAACCTGCTCGAGAACTTCGATGATTTCGAGACGGCGCAGACTGTTTGCAACGAGCGCGGCGAACCCGTCTATTGGTACAAGGGCACGCAGCAGCACATCGTCGATACGGATACCCTGTCCACGGATGTCTATGAGATGATCACGCCGGAGAACTCCGACAAACCCTACGCCGATGAGGTGGCTGCAATCAATCATCGTATATTGAACTGGATCAACGTCATCTACACCAACGAGAAAGAGAAAGTCATGGCGCGCATGTCAGGACAGAAGTACGGCACCTACTCCGTCAGCGGAGGGACGTCCTACACCCGTAGTGACAACTACTCCTACGGCGGTTCCTATACCGAGATGCCGCAGGACGGACTGTTCTTGTATAACTTGACACAAACAGGTACGGCAGTCGTGGAGCGAGCAACGCTTGCTAACTTGAAGAACATGAAAGATTTCTGGCAGAGTTCCGGAAACGCCACGATCGGTGAGTCCGTGAGCAAGGTTATTGACGAACAATTTACCAATTATGTCAAAGACCTTTTCAGCGACGATATGATTAATCAGGGGCTGTTCAATCCGGAGGAACTGGAAGGAAAAACCGCCAATGCCAAATGGAAAATCATCTTCGAGCCTGTCTTGTCGTACACCAACGATGAGTACCGGTCGCACGAGACCGCTGTCAGCCGCAAGACAGGCTTCACCCTCTCGCCTGACCCGCACGGCGACATCACCGTCTCCGTCTATCGCGCTAACCTCGACAGCGTCTTCTATAAGGGCTCGGCTGTGCCGCGTGCTGAAACCAAGGCGCAAGGCGACTCGCTGTGCTATGCAGGATATGTCTTCTTCACCGAGGCAGGTAGCTCCTACTGCCCGCACGAGGCGGAGGAGAAAACCAAGTTCTACAATGCCGGCACCTCGGTTATCAGCAACGGAACGCTCTATACCGCTAAGCCGGAAATGGCAATCAACACCTACGAGCAGACCAATGTAGGCGCCGACAAACCGGCTGTCTTCCGACTCACGCTGATGAATAATGCCGATACAAAAACCGCTTTCGCTGGCGGTGAGTATATGACGCTCTCGCTCGCAGGAGGCAATCCCGACGGAGCCAAGGTCTTCATCGACGGCGTACCTATCGCAGCCGGATATCCGCTTTATATCGAACCGGGCAACCCGATCGTCAAGACCATGGAGGTCTATCGCGGTCAGGCCGATGACTATAACGACCTCGAACTGCAACTCAGCCTCGATGCTTGTCCGAAAATCTACAACTCGCTCAAGTTCTCTGTGCATTTCATGCCCGAGTCCTCACCCGTCAGCATCGCTTATCCGCGCGATAAATGGGTGATGAATACGCTCTCGGCGCGGGATTCGATGGGCTATTATCTGCCTATCACCATCGATGGCTTTGATATCCACCATAAGAACTTCGACCATATCGAGTTCCAGTACAAGCTCTCCACGGAGAATAACGACGCATGGGTAACACAGTGCGCTTTCTTCGCCGATGACAGTCTCTATAACCTCGCGTCAGGCAACAAAGCGATGATTGAGAACGGACGTATTACGCCTTTCCGTTTCTACGGTGAGCGCGATCCGAAGGAACTCAACTACGACCTGCGTGCCGTCAGCTTCTGCCGCTACGGTTCCGGCTTTGTTACCAAGGAGTCGCCCGTCATCTCCGGAACGAAAGACACTCGTCCGCCGGTTCTCTTCGGCAAGGCACAACCCGCTAACGGTATCCTCACCCTCGAGGATAATATATCGCTTCGTTTCTCTGAACCCATCGCAGGCAACTGGCTCGATGAGGATAACAACTTCCAGCTCCTCGGCGTCACCAACGCCACAGGTATCACCCAGTCCACATCCCTCTACCTCGGCGGTAGTTACAATCAGTACCTCGAGTCCGAAGCCGGACGTGAACTGGCGATCACCGACCTCACCGTCGATATGATGATCCGCCCCGCAGAGACAGGACGCGACATGACACTCTTCACGCACGGTGACAGCGTCAACTATCTGGAGCTCCTACTCACTGCCGACAACCGACTCAAGGTCATCCTCAAGGATGATGACAAAGACATCGTCACACTGCAGTCCAAGCCGATGGCGGAACTCTCGAAGACCGATTTCACGCGTGTCATGATGGTCTATGACTTCTGGAAGTCCAGCGTGCGATTCTATGCCGGAACACTCGACATCACCGATCAGGAGAATGATGTTACCCCGTATATGCTGCAGAATAATGTGCATACGCTACGCTTCGGTAAGAGCCTCTTCAACGAAGAAACCCTCTTCAAGGGCAATATGATGGAAATCCGTCTATGGACCAAAGCTCTTACGCCCGACGAGATAGCCAACACCCATCTGCGCCGGCTCACAGGATACGAGCACGAACTCATGGACTACTATCCCATGAACGAGGGTAATGGTTCGGATCTCACCGACCTTGCCTCAGGAGCCACACTCCACGGAGACGGACTGAGTTGGACCAACCCGCAAGGTATATCTGTGGCGCTGGAAGGCGAACCGGTCGAGCTCAATCCGCTATACTTCTCCCGAACCGCCGCGCAAGACTACACCCTCATGGGGTGGTTCCGTGCGGAGAATAGCCAAGAGGACGCCTTCTCCATCTTCGCCACCGCGTTAGCGGACTCGATCACCATGGAGATAGGACATGCCGGAGGACGATTCTTCTTCCGGCAGGACGACATCAATACCGGTGCTATCGCAGCCATCACAGATGGCGAATGGCATCATGTTGCACTCTCGGTCAGCAAATCATACAACGTCGGCACACTCTATCTGGACGGCAACATATTGCAGACCTTCCCCGTGCATACGATAGGCGCCCTCTCCGGTACGAAGATAAGCGTCGGCAACGGACTCATCGGAAATATCGACGACATTTGCCTCTTTGAGCAAGCCTTACCGGCTTCCATCATTCAGGAGTACATGCGCGCCACGCCGAACGGCGACGAGATGGGACTCATCGCACTGCTGCCGTTCTCCCAGATCAAGCGCAACTCCGCCAATGTCATGGAGCTCGTCTTCTCCGGAAACGACCAGCGAGTCTTCCACGATGCCAACGGGAATATCATCAATAAGGTCGTGCCGCTGGTCAGCAATCAGCAAAACTTGGCTGATCGTGCCGACAAGGACAACTACGCTCCTGTCGTCGATCGTGGACAACTCACCAACCTCAACTTCACATGGTCGTACCAAGACGACGAGCTGCTCATCAACCTCAACATGCAGGAACGCGAGATCAACAAGCGTTCGCTCTATCTCACCGTACGCGATGTAGAGGACCTCAACGGAAACCGACTCGTATCGCCTGTATCATGGTCTGTATTTGCCGACCTCAACAGCCTGCGTTGGTTGCAACGTCGGGTGGACGAGCAGATTCAGGACGCAAGCGTGGACTATACCTTCCGCGTCAGCGTCAACAACACCACCGGCATGACGCGCCAGTTCACCATCGACAACCTGCCCGAATGGCTCGAATGCTCGCCTAAACAAGGTACGCTCGGACCCAAAGATGAAGAGCGCATCACCTTCACCGTCAAGAAAGGACTATCGCCCGGCAAACATAACGCCGTCGTCTTCCTCACCGACGACAAGGGACTGTCCGAGTCGCTCGTCATCAATATCGATATACTCAGCATCTGCCCGTGGGACGATATCGACCACAACCGATACAAGCAGAACATGTCACTCCGTGCACAAGTGTTCATCAATCAGGATGGTACCCAAATCATTGACTCGGATAGAGAGGATATCGTAGGTATCTTCTGCAACGGCGAACTGGTAGGTAAAGGTCAGATAAGCGGTGAGGACTTCACCCGCGGATACGTCTATATCACCGTCTATGGCGATGCTTCGCTCAACGGACGTATGCTCACCGCACAGCTATGGAGACATGCTACCGCCAAGACCTATCTGCTCTCGTCCGACCAGACCCTGCGATTCAAAGAGAACAGCTGTCTCGGATGCTCGCCTAACGAACCCGTACGACTCTCCACATCCGATGCCATGATGCAGGCTATAACGCTCAACGCAGGATGGACGTGGACATCCTTCTATCTCATTCCGAATAAGAACGGCATGATCAATTCCGTGCTTATGGCCGACAGCGACTTCGATGCCAACGACGAAATCAAGAGCCCCGCTACCGGCAATTTCTGCCGATACAACGATTCGCTCTTCCTCTGGCAAGGACCGCTCTCGCAGTTCTACTATCGCTATGTACACATGTTCCATACGGAAAAAGAACACACCATCTATCTCACCGGCACGGCGCTCACCACCGAACAGGATCGCACCATACCGCTCAAGAAAGGATGGAACGTGTTCCCGTACCTGCGAATGGATAATATGAACTTGCGCGATGCACTCTCGCCATATTACGCCTATGCTTCTGAAGGCGATATGATCAAGTCGCACGACGAGTTCGCCGTCTTCTCCGCTAACGGCAAGTGGGAAGGCAACCTCACATATCTCCAACCCGGTAGAGGATACTTCTTCTTCCGCCAGGCAGAGAGCCAAGTGTCATTCACCTTCCCTGCATCCTCTCCGGAATCCAATGCGCCGGACGCTCACCGCTCACCGCTCACCGCTCACCGCTATGCCACCAACATGACCATAATCAGCGCGCTTAACAGCGAAGCGATAAACGGCGAAGCCTATAAACGTGACGCAGTCACTATAAACGCCTATATAGGCGATGAGTTAGTCGGCACCGCTACGAAGACCGACTCCCTCTACTTCCTCACCATCTGCAGCGACGATGCAGGGGCACATATCGAGTTCCGCACCGCAGATGGCGTTCTCCTACTGCCGGTAGAGAGCACGGGAGCAACGGATAAAGACATAACGTACCAGCCCGACTCACACCACGGATCGCTCAAGGCACCTATCCTACTCCGCACGCAGGAAGAATGCCGACCATACAAGATCATCGAGAACGACCACGTCATCATCATCCGTAACAACGAACGATATGACGTCACCGGAAAAAAGCTTAAGTAATTGGAGCTAACTATCCGGCATCACAAACCGCAGCACCCGTCTTCAAAAGGGTGCTGCGTTTGTATAACAAATTAAATGTCAACAAAATGACTAAAAAAAATTAATTTTAGATTGTCTGCCTGACTTCGAAGGCAACATCATCATCAACATCAACATCGTCTCTGAACCTGAGGCGCAAGTTTCTAACCATTCCTTCTTCTCGCGTATCACGCAGGCTGCCTACGACGCGAACCACTGATCGAATTGAAAGGTTCTGTACGGATCGAACGGATCTAACGGATGCAATGGGTAAATTTAAAAGAAAAATGCGGATCACACGCAATCCATTGGTCATCGAACATTTTTGGGATTTTTGTGCAGAGCAATTTTTGTGAGCAGCCGGTTGGCGGGCTATCAAAGGCCGGCAACCGAGCGAAAGACTATACAGTCGGGATCGATGCTCGCATCGGAGCACGAATGGATAGACTTGCGCTCAAGGCCGCATCAGCGGACAAAGGCTGCGTATTTTTGATTTACTAATTTCCCCCTTCCGTAAGATCCGTGAGATCCGTACAGAAAATTGAAGCACTATGAGAAAACTAATCCTCCTCTCCGCACTCGCAGTGGCCATCTGCACGCTGACGAGCTGCAACGTCACAAGGACGATCACCACCACGAGTAGCAGCATCCAGCGCGGTGACACAACCGTGATCATCCAATCGAAGACAGTAGAGAGCTACGACGCAACGAAAAGGCTGTACTGACAACCGATGCGTTGAATTAACGAAAAAAAGTGCGGGCAACTGCACTTTTTTCGATATTGACCGTGACTCACGTTTGATTAAGCACTTATCCTTGTTTTTTTAAGCTGTTAAGCCGCTAACCATACTTGACAATTTGTCCGAAAAGTTTGACAATTTGTCCGCGCGCTTGCATATATGAAAAAAAATTTGTATCTTTGTATGCTTTTTTCATAAACTACGATGAGACAGATATACGTTATCCTACTGACAGGTGCTATTGGGCTGTGTGCATGCAACAGAAAGCCTGTGGTGACAGAGAGTGCTCCGGAGAAGGACAGCATCGCCAAAGTGGTGACAGGCTGGCTGCTGCAGGAGAACTACGTGCGTGCCACGGAGGTGATTGATTCGGCGGATGCGGCAGGTTGGCTGACGGCGTTCGATGCACAGATGTTGCGTTTGCGGGTGACCGCTCGTGACGACTCGAGACTAGCTGAGGCGCAGGCGGGTTATGAGGCGCTGTTAGAGGGCGACCTGACGCAGGACCAGCAGATGCAGGTGCTGACGATGCTGACGCACGTGGTACGTTATCGTCGCGATGACCAAAAAGCACTGGAGTACGGTGCTCGCATGATGGAACTATGCCGGCAGATGGGGCATGAGACACAGGCGCTGACTACGCAGTCAGAGATAGGATCTGCGATGATCCGCCTTGGGCGCACAGACGAAGGTCTGACGATGATAGAGCAGTCAATCGTGCAACTGGACTCCGTCAGGCGTTTCCGCTATCTGGATGCGTGCATCTTGACGATGAAAAGCAAGATACGCACCCTGATCGACCTCAAGCGCTATGAAGAGGTTATACCGGTAGGCGAGCGGATGGTAGCCAAGCTGGGCGATTTTGCCGATCATCCGGAGGACTACGCGGACGGTTCGCCTCGTCTGCCGAGTGACAAGCGCCGTCCCGGATATGTGGATTTCTACACCGGTCAGGCATACGCCTTCATCACCTATGCCTACGCATCGCTCAGCCGCTTCGACGAGGCGAAGCAGTACAGCCGCCTGTTCGACCAAACCAACTACAGCCGCACATATGCCGGTCGCAAGCACATGGCAACCGGTTGGGGCCTGTTAGGCGAATACGAACGGATGAACGCCGTCTATCAGGAGATGGCGGCAGCGATGGGGGCTGATACGATCAATCACGACTACAGCGTGATGCTCTATAACTTCGCGCTGGAGGCGCAGGTTAAAGGCCGTTATGCCGAGAGTGCCGGTTATTGGCGCCGTTATGCGTCGCTGCAGAACAAACTGAACGATGCGGAGCGTGTAGCAGCCGCCCAAGAGAGTGCCGCACGTTATCACGAGCAGGAGCAGCAGTATGCGATCGAGAAAGAACAGACGCGCCATAAGCGTGACCGGCTCATACAGATAGCATTGATTGTCGTGGTGCTACTCATCGCCCTCGTGGCGTTACTGATTGCCTACCAGTGGCGCATCATGCGACGCAAGAACGCCGTACTGAGTAGAGAGATCGCGGAGAACATCAATTACAAAGAGAAATACCTGCGGCTGAAGAGCCATCCGGATCTGACAATTGCGCAAAAAGATGCGGCATCGATTCCGAGTCTTGGGAAGATGTCGGATGCCGAGTTGTATGAGTTCCTGCGGGTGGTGATAGCCGGCGAACAACTGTACCTCAACCCGAGTTTTGAGCGCAGGAACCTGATGGATCGTTTCGGGTTGAGCAAGGATCGCATCGGTGCTGCCTTCTCGCAAGGCGGTCCGTATTCATCGCTCGCGGAGTATGTCAACGAGTGCCGCCTGGGTTACAGTGCTACCCTACTGGCTACCCGTCCCGACCTGTCGATCTCGGAAATAGCAGCAGCCAGCGGTTTTGCCAACAGTAGCGTCTTCTCGCGTAATTTCAAGGAGCACTATACGATCACCCCATCCGAGTTCCGGAAGGAGAAGTGATGGGGAAAAAATTTTTGAATCATTTTTGGACTTTTTGGACTGATAGAAATTGACCATTTGTCCGAAATAGTTGACTATTTATCCATGCACTTGCATATGTGAAAAAAAATTTGTATCTTTGTATCCGCAAATGAAAAAACACAAAAATGCGTAAAAGCAAAAATAACTTTATTGTTTAACAAAATTCAAAACATTATGAGAAAAATCTTTACATTTCTCTTTGCCGCTCTCATGAGCGTAGGCATGTTTGCAACCACCGTAACGTGGGACAACAGCACCTTATCAAGTATCTACTTACAAGATGGTGAATCATTCACTCAAGATGGTGTCACGGTGACGTCATTGATTGGAATGATTTATGGGGAGAATGGACAATGGATGGGGAATTCTAATGATGCCTCATTTAAGTTCTCGACTTCTTTAGGAAACTTCACGAAGATTGAAATCACTGCAACAATTCATTCTTTTGGTGGAAGCGGATGGACGCAAACAAGTCCGGGTGCTGTGTGGACAGGTGAGGCCAACGAAACTACATTTGGTGAGTATGTTTCAAGTGTCTCACAAATTGTATTTACCATCGAACCCGCTGGCGCTGTTCCGTCTTGGGTAAAGTCCGGTGACGTATGGGATGATGCCACCAAGACCCTGACGGTCAACAGCAATCTGCCTGCAAATGCTTACAAGGCTCAAACCGAAATCGAGCATGTGATTATCAGCAGCGGCGTGACGAGCATTGGAAATTCTGCTTTCGATGGATGCTCCGGTCTGACAAGTGTGACCAGTCCCAACAGCGTCACAAGCATTGGATATGCTACTTTCGCTGGTTGCACCGGTCTGACAAGCATCACCATCCCCATCAGCGTCATCAGCATTGGAAATGCTGCTTTCTATGGTTGCTCCGGTCTGACAAGCATCAC
>JAFPLG010000068.1 GCA_017402895.1 Paludibacteraceae bacterium | reverse complement strand
GACCTACCCTCTCATCTGGAGTCGTACTACCAAGAAGCCGGACGTGCAGGACGAGACGGGCTGACAGCCTTCTGCGTACTACTCTACAACGACAAGGACAAAGAGAAAGCCCGTAGACGCGTAGTGGACAACTACCCACCGAAAGAATTCATCAACCAGGTATACAACAAGACGCTCGACTTCCTACAAGTAGGCATCGGTTCCGGCCTTGGCCACTCGTTTGCACTACATATCGACGAGCTATGCCAGGTGATGCATCTACCAGTCATTCAGACCTACGCATCGCTACAACTGCTTAGTAATGCAGGATTTATCCACTTTGAAGAAGAGCATGAGACCTCGCCGCGGGTACGCATCAACGTATCGCCCCAGGCACTGCAGGAATACGACCTGTCGCAGGCTCAACGCGACATGCTCCAATCGCTGATGCGGCGTCATACCGGCATCTTTACCGACCTGCAATACATGGACACGCGCAACACGTCCAACCAGACAGCCGAAGAGGAAAAGGCGCAGCACGAGATACTCAGCAGCCTGGCTGCACGAGGCATCATCACCTACCTGCCGCGAACCATCGCCTGCTCGGTAACCATCACACGCGAGCGAGTAGATGAAATATGGCTGACAGAAGCCGTTTACGACGAGCGTCAGAAGCACTTTGCGGAGCACCAGAAGGCGATGGTAGAATACGCCGAACAGACGCAGTTCTGCCGCGAGCAAGTACTGCTGACCTATTTTGGCGAGACGGACGCCAAGCCCTGCGGGAAATGCGATGTTTGCAGAAAAATGAAAGGTGAAAACTGAAAGATGAAAGGAGCTAACGGCTAAAGGCCAATAGCTAACAGCCATAAAAAAAGGAGCCGTGTGGCTCCTTTTTTTTACTCATAGAGTGAGAGATTACTCCTCGTTGAGGGTGATGCGACGGAAGTCGAGGATCTGAACGCCCTTGGCTTTCAGTACATCCTTAACGAGCTCCTTGGTCTCGGACATGATATATGCCTGCTCAACCAGGGTGTTCTCCTTGAGGAACTTACCCAGACGGCCCTGAGCAATCATCTCGATCTTCTTAGCGAGCTTATCCATGTTAGCCTCGGTCTCAGCCGTTACTTGAGCCTTGATATCGCGAGCCTGCTGTGCCTGCTCAGCGGTGATCCAGCCCTTAGCCTGGTTCGACTCGATATGATCTTCGCTATCTACGTGAGCCGGGTTGATACCAGCCTTGCGGATAGCGTTCTCAACAGCGCGGTTGATCTCGTCTTGCTTGGTCTTCTCGATAGCTACGGAGAGCTCTTTCTGCTTAACCTCCTCAGCTACGTGGTCAGCATCCAATGCAATAGGCGACATAGCGGCAACCTGCATCGAGATACCGTGAACGGTCTCGTGCTCAGCACCCTCGTTAGCAGCTACCAACGACGAGAGCTTGTTGCCAAGGTGGTTGTAAGCGTCTACTACCGGAGCCTCGAGGCATGCATAGTCAGCCAGTTCCATCTTCTCGCCCGTCACACCCGAACGCTCGGTAACGATCTCGGTTACGGTGAAGTTACCAATCTTCAGAGCAGCCAGTTCGTCCTTAGTGCGCACCTTGTTGTCCAGTGCTGCATCCAGGATGAGCTTAACCATACCTACGAAGTCTTCGTTCTTAGCCACGAAGTCGGTCTCGCACTTCACGCCAACGATAGCACCGAAGCCATTCTGAGCCTTTGCGAGTACACAACCCTCGGAAGCCTCACGATCGCTACGCTTTGCAGCGATAGCCTGACCACGCTTACGGAGCAAGTCCTTAGCTACTTCGAAGTCGCCGTTAGCCTCCTCGAGTGCTTTCTTTACGTCCATCATACCGGCGCCGGTGATGTCACGCAGTTTCTTAATATCTGCTAATGTTACAGCCATAATAGTATTTACGATTTAACGATTTACGATTGATTACTCAGCAGCCTCTTCTGCTTTCTCGGCCTTCTTGGTGGTCTTCTTAGCAGCGGGTTTCTTAGCCGGTTTCTTCTCCTCAGCAGGAGCTTCTTCCTTCTTCTCCTCTACCGGAGCTTCCTCTGCCTTAGGCTCTTCTGCCTTCACCTCTGCTACTTTCTCAGCCTCTGCCTTCGGAGCAGCCTTGCGGATACGCTGACGACGCTCTTTGGGTGCGGGAGCCTCGCCCTCTGCGGGAGCCTCAGCTGCAGCTGCATTCTCGTCAGCCTTCTCTACCTTGCGCTCTTCGAGTCCCTCCTTGATAGCCTCGCAAACGGCCGTCAGGATAACATCGATCGACTTGGTAGCATCATCGTTAGCCGGGATGACGAAATCGATATTGTTCGGATTGGAGTTGGTATCTACGATGCCGTAAACAGGAATACCCAGACGGTTAGCCTCAGCTACAGCGATGTGCTCTTTGATTACGTCAACAACGAACACAGCACTCGGCAGACGGGTCAGGTCGGCGATAGAACCGAGGTTTTTCTCCAGTTTCTCGCGCTGACGAGCGATCTGCAGTTTCTCACGCTTCGAAACGTTGTCGAGCGTACCGTCGCTCATCATCTTGTCGATCTGGCTCATTTTCTTCACAGCCTTGCGGATAGTCGGGAAGTTGGTGAGCATACCACCGGCCCAACGCTCGGTGATGTAAGGCATACCTACTTCTACAGCGTGCTGAGCGACTACTTCCTGAGCTTGCTTCTTCGTACCAACGAACAGCACCTTGCGGCCGCTGCGTGCGATACCCTTGAGCGACTCGGCAGCCTCTTCAATCTTCAGAGCCGTCTTGTTCAGGTCGATGATGTGAATACCATTGCGCTCCATGTAGATGTAGGGAGCCATGGCGGGATTCCATTTGCGTTTGAGGTGGCCAAAGTGGCAACCAGCCTCCAACAGTTGATCAAAATTTGTTCTCATGAACTTAAATGTTTTAATGTTTTTAATTGATTTATTGTTTTCGTTCATCCGTTGTATTTTGGTTTGCTTCTCATGCGCATAATACATTAATACTTACGCGCACAACGCGCACACACGCGTTTGAGCAACCAAAACAATCGTGTGGTAGTCCCGGAGGAGTCCACACGATTTGGATGGTTTTGTTCTGCGATTAACGCTTGCTGAACTGGAAGCGCTTACGAGCCTTCGGACGACCCGGTTTCTTACGCTCAACCTCACGAGCGTCACGAGTCATGAAGCCCTCAGCCTTCAGAGCAGGCTTGTTCTCAGCATCTACCTTAACGAGTGCGCGAGCGATAGCCAGACGCAGAGCCTCTGCCTGTCCCTTGTATCCGCCACCGTCGAGGTTAGCCTTAATATCAAATTTCTCCGTTACGTCCAGCGTCTGCAGCGGTTGCTTAACAATATATTGCAGGGCGGGTTCCGGGAAATAAACTTCCAAGTCACGACCATTGATAGTGATCTTACCAGCACCTTCACTAACGTAAACGCGTGCTACAGCAGCTTTACGACGACCTAATGCATTAATTACTTCCATAATAGTCTATTCTTATTTTAAGGTGTTGATATCGATTTGTTTCGGCTGTTGTGCCTGCATGTTGTGCTCAGCGCCACCGAACACGTACAGGTTGTTGATGATCTTGTTGCCCAGACGGTTCTTGGGAAGCATACCCTTAACCACCTTCTTGATCAGACGATCTACGCCCTTAGCCTTCAGCTCTGCGGGGCTCATTACGCGCTGACCACCGGGGAAACCCGTGTAGCGAACATACTCACGATCGGTCCACTTGTTACCGGTCATCTCCACCTTGTCGGCATTGATAATAATCACGTTGTCTCCGCAGTCCACATTCGGAGTGAACGACGGTTTGTACTTTCCGCGCAGCAATTTAGCTACCTTCGTACACATACGGCCCAGAATCTGGCCCTCAGCGTCCACTACAACCCATTGCTTGTCAACGGTTGCCTTGTTCAGGGACACTGTTTTGTAACTGTTAAATTCCATTAGTTTGTTTGTTATAAGACCGGGCCGACAGACATCTTTCTGATTTACCATTTATTCATTTACCATTTGTTCATTTGGTAGGGTAAATACACTGCCCAGCACGGCGTTAATTAATATTATTTACCGCTCTCCCGCACACACATCAGTGCACTACGCGCGAAAAAGCGTGCAAAATTACAACATTTTTTTCACATACGCAAATAAAAATGCAATATTTTTTATTTTTCAGGGAATTTTGGTCGCATTCTGAGCAACCACTCTTCGTTTGTCGGTCGATTCATCGGTCCCGGACGCACAGGAACGGAGTCTTGCATGTAGAGCAGCACCACCTGGAAATCATAAGGCATACCGGCTGTCCAGGGTTCGCGAAGCAGGGCCCGACGTGTCTGTTCCCTTTCCAGCGCCGACTCCCATTGTGCGATGTCCTGGTCTAACTGCTTCATCACCTTCGGATAGAGTTTGTCGAAGTAGGCAGGATGGTCGGTGTACCACACGAGCGAGGAGTCGAACTGCGCCTGGGTCACGTCATGCTTGTCCAATACGCTCTGGTAGTAACGCGCCAGCGCCTCGTCGTAACCCAGTTCCATACGGGCCACGTTGAGGACGCCGTCCGTACGATGCAGGTCGTAGAGGATGCTGCGCATCTCACGCGTAGATATCACGCCCCGAGGCGTACACCCGGAAAGGGAGACCGCTATCGCTAACAGAATACAGACCGTTACACTGACAGAATACAGACTGATTCGGTCGATTATATTGTGAACTCTGTTAATCACTTTTCAACTTTCTTGTCTAATGACGCATTCAGATCCTTGGTAAAGAACAGCAGAATCACGATCACCGCACAGGTGATATACGAATCGGCCACGTTGAATACCGGGCGGAAGAAGAGCACCTCGCCTGCCCCATTACGGATCAGCGGAAAATAGAGCATATCGACGACCTTGCCGTAGAACCACTGGCCATGCTGGAACAGCGGACCGTAGAAGACACAATCCACGATATTGCCCAGCGCACCCGCCATGACGAAGGCGATGGTCACCAGATACGACGTACGAGCCGGACGCTTGTGGATAAGCAGGTGCAGGTACCAGCAGAGCAGGCCGACAGCCACCAGGCGGAAGAGCGTAAGTGCCAGTTTGTCAAACCACTCCACACCAAAGGCCATACCGTCGTTCAGTATATAACAGAGATGGAACCAACTGGTCAGCGGACGATCTTCATACAGCTGGAAATGACTCAAGATATACATCTTTACCACCTGATCCAGCGCCACTCCCAGCACCACAATCAGCGCCACCAACAGACTCTTTTTTGTTTTCTCGTTCATCACCTTTCAGTTTTCAGTTTTCAGCTTTACAAGCCAAAGGCTTTCTTCACCTCCTCTACCCGATCCAGTTTCTCCCAGGTGAACAGTTCCACCTTGCGGGTGAAGGGATGTCCGTTCTCGTCGAGGAAAGTTTTCTCCACCACCTCCGGCGTACGGCCCATATGGCCATAGCGAGCCGTCTCTTCATAGATCGGTTGTTTGAGTTTCAGGGCACGGATGATACCGGCCGGCGTCAGGTCGAACAGTTCGCCCACCTTAGCCGCTATCTCCGCGTCGGTCATATTGACCAGCGCCGTGCCATAGGTCTGCACATAGAGCGATACGGGTTGCGCCACGCCGATAGCGTAGCTGACCTGAACCAGCACCTCGTGAGCCACACCTGCAGCCACCAGGTTCTTGGCAATCCAGCGAGCCGCATAGGCTGCCGAACGGTCCACCTTCGACGGGTCCTTGCCCGAGAAAGCTCCACCGCCGTGCGCACCACGACCACCGTAGGTGTCTACGATGATCTTACGTCCTGTCAGTCCGGTATCGCCGTGAGGGCCACCTATCACGAAGTTGCCCGTGGGGTTTACCAGCAGTTTGGCATTCTTGTCCCCCAGGAAATCATGCAACAACTGAGAATAGCGAGAATCACGTGTCGCTACGCGCGGCAAGAGAATAGACACCACGTCATTCTTGATCTGCTCCGGGGTGACGCCCTCATCATGTTGGGTAGAGAGCACGATGGTATCGATGCGGACCGGACGATTCTGAGAGTCGTATTCCATCGTCACCTGGCTCTTGCTGTCCGGACGCAGGTAGGTCATCTGTTGTCCCTCTTTGCGGATGCGAGCCAGCGTATAGACCAGCGTGTGCGCCAGGTCCAGCGTCAGCGGCATATAGTTGTCGGTCTCGTCGGTAGCGTAACCGAACATCATTCCCTGGTCACCGGCACCTTGTTCTTCTTCGGTGGCACGGCTCACGCCCATATTGATATCGGCCGACTGTGCATGCAGGGCAGTCAGTATGCCGCAGCTCTCGGCCTCGAATTTATATTCGGATTTGGTATAACCTATCTCGGCTATCGTTTTGCGGGTTATCTGCTGGATATCCACGTAGTGCTCGCAGCTCACTTCTCCTGCCACAACCACTTGACCCGTGGTACACATCGTCTCACAGGCCACATGCGCATTCTCGTCCAGCGCTAAGATATTATCCAGTATCGCATCCGATATCTGGTCACTCACTTTGTCAGGGTGTCCTTCCGACACCGACTCCGACGTAAATAAATAGTTCATTACTTGATATAACGTATATTTTCTTCGTTGAATTTCTGTTTCACTTCCGGTTGCTCAGCCGGTACACCTACCGGGATGATGCACAGCGGCACCAGATTCTCGTCCAAGCCCAGCAGTTCTTGTACCTCTTTCACGCGATCCTTATTTGGATGCACGCCGGTCCACACGGCTCCGAGTCCCATGGCATGGGCAGCCAGCAGCAGGTTCTCGGTGGCAGCCGACAGGTCGTTCACCCAGAAGTCGCGTGCCTGTCCATCGAGCGTCTTGGTCATGTCGCCACATGGCACAATAGCACAACCCGGCTTGTTCTGGCAACGCGTATTCGGCATCTGTTCGCCGATCTTTTTGAGCAGTTCTTCGTTGGTGATCACCACGAATTGCCACGGTTGCTTATTCAATGCACTCGGAGCAGCCATAGCGGCACGCAGGAGTTGTTCGATCTGCTCGTCGGTCAGTTTCTCGCCGGTGAACTCGCGCACCGACACACGCGTCTGGATAGCCTCCAGCACAATCTCTGTCTTATTCATCTCTGCAGGTTGTTTACTGTCGTCCTCTTGCGGTTTATTACAGCTGGTTATCACCGCTGCCATTGCCATCAGGCAGATCCATAATCGTTTCATTTGTATCTTCTGTTTGTAGTGTTGTGATTGCTTTGACGCTTCTGCGGCGCATAAATCCGAAGCCCACCAGGAAGAGGATGAATAGCGCACCGGCCACCCACTCCTCGACCGTACCCATGGTAAACAGGATGCCGTCGTATATGCCGTGGGCAATCGTCGGCACGAGCCATGCCAGAAACATATTCTTGCTGCGATTAGCCGGGTTGCCGAACCATGCGCGAGCGAAGAAATAACCCATCAGCGTTCCGAAGAAGAAATGGCCCGGCACGGCAAATATGCCACGCGAGATACCCAGGGTCAGCCAACTGCCGTCATCCATTCCGCCCATCAGGTAGAGTATATTCTCCAGTCCGGCAAATCCGAGAGCCACACAAGTGGCATAGACGATACCATCCAGTCGCTCGTCGAAATACGGGTTCTTGCGAAGCAACAACCACAGCAACAGCAGTTTAGCACCCTCTTCGGGCATAGCGGCATAGAGGAATGCCTTCATAAACGCCGTGATAGGACCCGTCACCTCAAACTCGGGTATCGGAGTCACCACAATCAGTACCAATACGGTTGACAACACGCCGTACCACAAGGCCTTGAGAATCCATTTCAGCGGTTCGGGTTGCTTAATATCTTTGTACCAAATATAGCCGAGCAGCAACACAACAGGCGCCAGCGCAGCCGCAATAATCATCCACATATCAATGCATTATTTTATAAAT
>JAFPLG010000067.1 GCA_017402895.1 Paludibacteraceae bacterium | reverse complement strand
GAATCGTATCCGCCATAAACGCCTCATTATCTTTTACTTGCGGCGCACTTGCCTGCAAACGCTTTTTTATTTTAGTATTCGTTATCATATTTGTCTTGGCTCTTGGTTCCTTATTCTTGGTTCCGCTTTTGGCCCAAAGCCTGCTGACCCCCGAGCAGTTGGCGAAGCGTGCGAAACGCAAGAACCTGACCGTCAAGGAGTGGAACACCGACGCTAAGTCCAAGACCCGCTGGCTCGACCACGTCAAGGTCTATGATAGCCAGGGACGTTGTATCGAAGAAATCGAGTACGCCTCCTACGGCCAGAAGAGCCGCGTCACGTATTCCTACGATGATAAGACGGGCAAGGTGCTCGAAGAGGTGGAGTACAACGACCGCAATCGACCCGTGCGTATCCGCAAGTACGAGTGGAACGCCAATGGCACCAAGGCCAAGCAGTACAACTACCTGCCTAACGGCAAGTTATTTAGCGTAAAAGTATTTGAGTATATCTTCAGCGATAAATAAGTTTGATCCTATCTCGCTTGGCGAGATGGAGAGCGTCAAACTGATGAACCGCATCGACACCAAGTTCGCGGTTCCCTTGTCTGTGCTTCCTGCTATTCTCCGGGCTGCCCAAGCTGACTACTATGCCCAGGAGATCGACGGCCGCCGCATCGCCACCTACGACACGATGTACTACGATACCGACACGCTCGATATGTACATCCGCCACCACGATCGGCAACTCGTGCGCCAGAAGATACGTGTACGCCAGTACGTGGATAGCCACCTCACCTTCCTCGAGATAAAACGAAAGAACAACAAAGGACGCACTAAGAAGAAGCGCATCTCCGTACCCGGCTTTGCTATCCGTTCTAATACGGTCGGACATGGTAAACAGGACGTGAAAGTGGCCGATTTTATCGAACAAAAATCACGATACCACTGGCAGGAGATAACGCCACATCTGCGTACTACCTTCCGTCGTATCACACTCGTCAATCGCGCCAAGACCGAACGACTGACTATCGACATGGACCTGGTGTGGGAAAACGTAGTGAGCGGCCTGACCATGACCTATCCGAATCTCGTCATCATCGAGCTCAAACGCGACGGAAACCAGCCGTCCAAGATGACGCATATCATGCAAGACCTGCGGATCCATCCGCTTAAGATTAGTAAGTATTGCATAGGTACAGCTCTGACAACACCCGGTCTGAAGCAAAACCGCTTCAAAAAGAAAATCCGCAGCATCGAAAAGATGCTCGCCCATAACCCATAACCCATAACCCATAACCCATAACCCCTCAATAATATGTTATTACAACTTGATTTAGCAAATCCAACTCTCGAGTTCCTCGAGAATGACCCATCTATCGCCGAGCGCTTCGGAGCTACGGACAGCATCTCCTATGTCATGAACGCCCTTGCCGACTGGTTGCACGTGAGTGCCAATGCCATCTCCATGCCGCTCATGTTCCTCTTCAACCTGCTCATCACATGGGCTATCGTCTATGGTATCTACTATCGTTATAGTCGTCGCCGCGATTATTATGTGACCTTCATGCTCTTTTCCAGTGCGATGTTCTTGCTGCTTTGGCTGATGCAGATCCTCGACATCCAGACGGGCTTTGTGTTGGGTCTGTTCGCTATCTTCGGCATGATCCGCTACCGTACAGAGACCGTGCCTATCCGCGAGATGACCTATCTGTTTATCATCATTGCCGTCTCTATCATCAACTCCCTCAGCCTCAAGGCCGACGGACTGGCTTGGTACCTCCTTGTGCTGGCCAACGTGTTCATCTTCTGCCTGGCCTACGGATTTGAGTTGTGGACCAACCGCAAACGTACGTCCACCAAGATTATCCTCTACGAGCGCATCGAGAATATCCGTCCCGAGAACCGTGAGGCGCTGATTGCCGACCTGCAGGAACGCACGGGCCTTCAGGTGCTTGACATCGAAATCGGCCATATCGACTTCCTTCGCGACGTAGCCTATATCAAGATGACTTACCCCCTCGAGCCCGGCAAGATCAACAATAGTATCGACCAAATCACCAAGTTCAAATGAGAAAATCTAACAGCGCAAGCGGTCTAACAGCAAAGCGGTCTAACAGGCTATTCATAGCCGGTCTAACAGCGTTAGCGGTCTTGTTGGCCTTGCCAACATTTGCCGTCGACTACGCTTCCACAGGCGCAACCACCGAACAAACCGTCCAGATGCGTCTGGGTGCTTCGTTCACCAAGAAGTGGAAATGCGGTGTCCGCCTCTCCCTTGACGAGGAACTGCGTTTCAACCTCATGGACAACCTCTCCGGCACCACGGCCAAGAACCTCTCGGCCGACACCGCCTACGGAGCCTCGTTCTATAAGTCCTACACTACGCTCTCCCTCGCGTATGCGCCTATCCCTTATTTCAAGATGGATGCCGGTTATACCCTGCGCCTCTTGGGCAACAAGGGATGGTCCGACCCCAACGAGTTCCTCCGCCATCGCGTCTTCTTTGGCGTCACCGGCACATGGAAGAACGAGCGTGTCAAGCTCTATCTGCGCGAACGGGCACTATGCGATATGCGCACCGACTCCGTCAATCTGCTGGAGAAGAACCGCTACAACTGGCTGCTGCGTAGCCGCATCGGATTCGAATATACCGTCATGAGCCGTCCCGTCAAACCCTACCTTTGGGTGGAACTGGAGAACACGCTCAACGCGCCCGAGTACCAACAAAAGGACGGCCGCCAATATATCAGCCAAGTCCGCACCCAGGCAGGTGTCCGTTGGCGTCTGACCAAACTCAGCAGCCTCGATTTCTTCTATCGCTTCCAGTATGGCTACGACCGGGATATCAACGTCACTAAGAAGAAGTCCTATGTCGAACTCACCGAAGAGAAATCCTTCGTCCATGCTATAGGCATAGCCTATTCGCTCGACTGGTAGAAAAACAAAGAGTGCACCGCCTGGGTGCACTCTTCTTTTTTTCGCTTTACCATTCGTTTAGCGTAATTCGATACGACGGCGTTCCATCTTGTCTCCTACTTTGGCGTAGAGTCTGTACGTGCCGGGCACTAATTCAAACTCGGCATAATTGCCAACCTCACGGAGGAGCATCCGTCCATCCATCGTGTAAATTCTCGCTTCCTCCATCTGCGTGGAGCAAACCACCAGGGTATCCTCGCGGAAGCGAACAGTAAATTGATCTGTTATTTTTGCGGCATCCGCTACGATTACTCCTGTTAATAAGACAACTGCTGTTGTCATCGTCATCAAGAAACGTTTCATAATTGTTCCTTTCTTTTAACAGTACTAATACCTAGTTTTTCGTTCGCGCCAATGCGTGGGCATCCCGCCTGTCTGGCGTACCTTGAGAGCAGACGCCATCGAAAAACGCTGCAAAATTACTGCCTTTTCACGACCCGACCAAATAAAATCCCCCAAATGCTATCTTATCCTGCCATTTTATGTTCAATATTTCCTAAAACGCACACAAAATCACGTATTTTTGAACATTTTGAATCATAAACGCCCCTCTTTTGTCTTTCTACTTTGAGCGAAGCGGTCTTTCTGCTTTGAGGCGCATAGCGCCGGTCTACAAAAAAATCTCGCGTACGCTTGCGTATGTGGGATTTTTTTTGTACCTTTGTCGTCGAATATGACCCTACATCAATACATAGAGCAAGTTATCTTGCCCCGGTACGAGGCCTTTGACGGTGGACACCGACGCGACCATGCCGAGGCGGTGATCAACGAGAGTCTCAAACTGGCACGCGAGCATGGAGCCGATGAGCAGATGGCGTATGTGATTGCTGCCTACCATGACTTAGGCTTGCGTTTCGACCGCGAGAAGCATCATATCCACTCGGGCGAGATACTGATGGCAGATCCTGTGCTGCGCCAGTGGTTTACGGAAGAACAACTGCTTGTCATGCGTGATGCCGTCGAAGACCATCGTGCCAGTTCCAAGAACCCGCCCCGCACGATCTATGGCGCGATTGTGGCCGAGGCGGACCGGCAGATAGACCCGATTACCGTGGTGCATCGCACGATGGCCTATAGCGCGAAGATGTACCCCGATGGGGACTTCGAGCAGCTATACCGGCGAAGCCGGGAACACCTGTTGGAGAAATATGCCGAAGGAGGATACATGCGCCTGTGGTTAAATTCCGAACGCAACGTGCGCAGCCTGGAAGTCCTCCGCTCCATCATCCGCGACGAACCGCGCCTTCGCACCCTCTGCCAAGAATGGTATAACAACCAGCGCCTTCAAACAACCTAACCCGTCTTTCGTCTTTCGACTTTTGTCTTAAAAAATTTGCGTATATCCAAATTTTTCCGTACCTTTGCACCGTGTTTCCCTCGTGTTTGTATCATGTCAATCTCATGTCAAACACGTTAGATATACGATAGATACACGATAGATATACGTTAGATACACGATAGATTAGGCTAATCTAACCGAAAGAACAGAATAATATGGCTAAAGTAGAACCAGCACTCCCTTTTGACCACTTCAGTGGCAAAATTTCCTCTAAGGAACGTATCGTTATGCGCACGCGCAACGGTCGCACACATGCCTATGCTGTGATGAACCCGTATACCGGCCCTCTGGCTGAAAGCCGAAAACGTGCCATTAGTAATTTCTCCCAAGCTGTCCGCCAGTGTAAATCCGAGATGACCGATCCCGAGCGTCTTGCTTATTGGCAGACTCGCTACGAACAGTACAACAACCAGGCCCGCCGTAATGTGACTCGCGCCAATGCCAAATTTATCGGCACTAACACTGATAAGTATTATAGCACCCTCCGTGGTTTCATCATCGCCTCCCTCTCCGTCCAACTTCGAGGCAAACAATAAGCACTCCCGGCGGAGGAGTGCTTATTTGTATGTGCCTTAATGGTCAATTATTTAATGAGTTGGAGTATATCCTCCAGACTCTTCACTTTGGCCTTCTTTACCGCCTTGTCCAATTCCGCTGCATCCGAACGTGCATAAGCAGCAGCAATCTTCGACTGAACAGCCAATACAGCATTGAGTTGGCTCATATCAGCACTTGCCTCTGCCGTCCAGGCCAGATTAGCCGCCTTCATATACTTGGCATACTCTTTGGCAATGTTCTTGAAGTTCTTACCTTGCTCGGTCAAAGCCTGGTCTTGCTCAGCGATCTTCAGACGTGTTTTGCTGAATTGCTCGCAATCATTTATCACTTGCATTACACTCTGTGCCTCCTGCTTGGCAGCCTGCAGATCCTCAGTGATAGGAGATGGATGCGCTTTAGCATAAGCAGTATATACTTTCTTCACATCACCCAGGGTCTTATCAGCCAACAACTCGTTGAGTTTAGTCTCGCTCTCACGAATAGTCGTATACATCTGATCCAATTCCTTGTACTGTGCCTGCGCCTTCATCCAATTGATTACATTCACCCCATATTCCGAATAATCATCTTTCAGTTGGATAGAGGCATTTTTCTCTGCATCCTTATATGCTTTGGCCACTTCGGCGTTCGTGGAAGCTAACAACTCTTTGGAAGCCGCTTCCATCTGGGGAACTTTCTCCATCAGTTTAATCATCACAACATTCTCCAAACGCCATCCTTCAACAGTAGATATATAGTCTTTCAGTTTCTCCTCATTTTGAGGACAAGTGGCAGTGCGTTTTTTGACATCAGCAGTATAGAGTTTGTACAATTTAGACGAGAAGGCCTTTACTTGAGGTAACAGTTGTTCCGTCTGCTCATTGATTGAAACCAACTTCTGGCACAAAGAATCAAACACCATCGCTTGCTCAACACCTTTTTTCCAGGCCGTAGTATCATTTCCATTACGTATCTCATAAGTATAATAGAGTTCGTCATAAGCGCGCAACTCATCGTTCAAACTAGTTTGTCGACGATATTTATTATACAGATTTTCGTGAGCTTGTTCATAAGACTTTTCTATTGTTTCAATACGTTTACTAATTACCAACTCAGCTTCAACCTTAGCAAGCACTTTAGCTGCTTCTGCGGGTTTTAGACATAGTTTCTTCTGGTAAGGATACCCATCTATATAATTTTTGGCCAATTGGGTCTTGAATTTTTCAAGTGTTTCTTTTT
>JAFPLG010000066.1 GCA_017402895.1 Paludibacteraceae bacterium | reverse complement strand
TTGGAAGCAAACCATGCGACGGCGAAGGAGTGCTGGGTGACGATGTATCGCACCAAGATTCCTCGCACCGACTGTATGCCGTATCTGCATGTGGTTGAAGAAGCACTCTGTTTCGGATGGATAGATAGCACGGTCAAACGCCTTCCGGACGGTCGTAACGCACAACGTCTCTCGCCTCGCCGCAAGGGCAGTCATTGGACGGAACTCAATAAACAACGTTGCGCGGACCTTGAGCATCGCGGCCTCATGACCGACGCCGGCAGAAAAGTACTACCAACTATATGAACATAATATGATTCTTTATTTCTCAGCAACAGGAAACAGCCTCGCCGTGGCACGGCAATTGGCGGAACAACTGCACGAAGAACTAATGCCGCTGGTAGAAGCAACAGGCGTAGATCTGACGAACGAAAAGCGCATCGGTCTGGTCTTTCCGACGTACGATTTCAATCTGCCACCCGCTTTGCGCGATATGATAGCGCAACTGCGCATCAGTCCTAAGTCCTACGTGTTTACCGTTATCACCTGCGGCAGTATGGTAGGTAATTGCGTGTGGGTGCTGCGTCGCATCCTGCGCGAGAAGGGCATTGAACTGGCTTACAGCCATAAGGTGTCTGTACCCGATAATAGTGCCCTGGCGTTCGGGCGTAATCCGAACAAGCAGTTAGGTAAGTTTGCACGTGTGCCGGCTCGTATGGAACAGATCATCCGCGAACTGCAGGCAGAAAGCCACACCTTGCACTATAGTTGGTTCGGCCTTCTTTCATGGCTCCTTGGTCGCCCGGCCATAGAAAATGGTATGATTAAAGCCTTGGGCCCGAAAGTGAACCCCGACAAGTGCATCGGCTGTGATATTTGTGTCCGCGTCTGCCCGATGGAGAACATACAATTAGTCGAAAGTCGAAAGACAAAAGACCGTCCTTCGGACTCAAAGCAAAGCGACAAAGTCGCCCTCACCGGCGACCACTGCACGGTTTGTCTCGCTTGTGTACACGCCTGCCCGCAGCAAGCGATGACCACGCATGGTCACGAAACGCTCAAGGAAAGACAATACCGCAATCCGCAGATCAAACTCAAAGACCTGCAACTATTACCTGCTAAACGAAAATAAAGAGAAGTCTAAAATCTTCTTGAGCGTTTATAGTAGGCTTCGTATTCCTCGCCGAAATCGTGGCGCAGACGTTTCTCTTCGGTCAGCACTTGCACAAACATGATAGCGAAGAAGACAACCCAAACCAGCGCCGCTTGCCATGTCCAGAGCCACACGATCCAGCCTGCCAGATAGCAGAGTGTGCCGGTCAGCATCGGGTTGCGGTTCAGTCGGTACGGCCCGTCGGTCATGAGGTGCTGCGTGCGCGAACCTATCTCCTTGCCGAAGGCGTCCATCGGATTGCCCTTGCCGCGGGTCTTCATATAGACGATAGTATAGATACTTAGACTGAGGCCCAGGATGATCAACAGGCCTGTTCCAGCGGCACGCCAAGCGCCGATATGAACCGCCATGTCCGGCATCCCGGATGCGAGCCACATGATAGCGGGCAGCAGGGCAACAAAGAGAATTCCGCCAAGCACGTAGCCGGCTATGTCACGAATTGTTTTCATTGTAGTATAGTATTTTTCTCTGGATTTACGAGGAAGATCTGGTAGGCGACGTCGCAGTTGACGCACTCGTGGTGCTGGCAGAAATTCTGGTAGAGATGGAGTAGAGCCTGTGTGTCGGCAGCAGAGCGAACTGTCTGGCCGAGCAGGCGCCACTGGCGAACGACGTTGTTGTTCTCGGGTGCTATCTCTGCCATGTGTGCGAGTTGCTGTTCTGCCTCGGCTGTGCAGTTGTAATAGAGTGCATAAGCATAGCGATAGGGCAGGATGGTATTGATGAGCAGAATGTCGATACTGCTACGTCCCATCTTGGTCATTGAGAACAACGCGACCATGTCGTCGATGCAGGCGCAGTCGAGGATATGGCCGAATAGGTTCCGGGACTGATAGATCAGTTCTGCGAACTGGTGAATACGCGTCTCGGGGCTATTCTGCGGATGGAGCCGTCCGTGTTTCCACATGGCAGCATCGATAGGCGTGAGGCTGAACTTAGCCCGCAGGAAGTCGTACTCGCGTTGCATCTTCTCGTCGCTGATGAGACCGGCCTGACCAAGCAGCATAGACGTGAGTTGGAACAGACTGTTACTGTGCTTCAGTAGGCAGTTGAGCGGTGTTTGGATAGCCAGTTGTTCGAAGGGTAGGCTATTGGTGTGGAAGCCGAAGTTGCGTGCCAGCGAGATATAAAGGGCATGTTCCCAACTGCCCTTGGTGAGCGTGAGCAGGCGCTCGATAGAAGAGCGCTTGCACTCCATGCGCCGGCGCAGCAACGTCTGGCGCCATCCCTGGGTGAGCAGCGATGGGTCGTGGAGCAACTGTTCGGCGCAACCGATACGTGCAAAGGCGCTGTCCATCCGGCTGGCCGACTGGAAGAGTTGGCTCAGGTAGTCCCGGTCGGACGGGTAGCGGAGTTCGCATTGCGGGACGAGTTGTCCGCGTGAGTTGTAGACAGGCCGATCGGCTGTTCTGACGACATGAAGGATAACATTGTCGTAGGCCGGGTCCAGGTGGTGGCGATGGCGGTTCCAGTCGCTTGCCCGAACGTGTATCTCGATATTTCCCACCCATTCCTTCTTATCTATGCGCACGCGCGCATGAGCGTAGTCGGGTCCGGCATTGGTGTTGTGCATGCCGGTTGAGATGATCTGGATAGGCAGACCATCGGTGGTGTGCTGGGCAAAATCGGCCCAGAGACACTGTTCCCAGATATAGTGAAGGACGATTTCGGGCATGATAATGGCGAACGATTAATGGCTAACGGCGGGAGCCGTAGAGCAGGTATTTCTTGGAGTTGTCGCGCCAACCGGCTTGGTACTCGTGGCTGACGAAGTAGATCTTCAGATCGGCTTGGTACTCATGGTCCACGAAATAGATGCGGACGTCGGCCTGGTAGTCTCGACTCACGAAGAACCAACGACCCTGGTTGCCCGTGGCCTGGTAGTCGTGCTGCTCCTTATAGACCAGCAGGTCGGCTTGGTACTCATGATCTACGACATATACCTTAACCTCGGCCTGGTAGTCGTGGTCGGTAGAGTAGATTTTTTGTGCGTATGTGCTCACTGTGGCTATCGTCACGAGGATGAGCAGGAGAAAGCGGCGCATAACAAATTGAAAATTGAGAATTGAAAATTAATCTATTCGTTGGCCTGTTGCCGTATAGGTGTGGCCGTTACGAAGGATGAAGAGCTGGCTATCCTTAAGGAATTTACTATTCGATTTACGATTTGCGATTGATTCTACTCCCGTCGTGGGCATGGTGATGCCGAGTTGGTAGAGGATGACGTTCTCGATGAGGCGCTTGGCATCATCGGTGAGATAGAGTGTGGAGTACTCGCTCACGCCAATCATAATCATCCGTTGCGGCAGGACGGTGCCGTTGCAATCTGTTCCGGCCGGCAGAATGGCAATAGCGGCTGCGTTGGGTTGCGAGACAGGAGAGGCCAGGGCCTGAATGCTGACTGCTGACGGCTGAATGCTCCAATCGGATATGGCCGTTACGGCATTGGTGTTACATTGGGAGAAGAGCTGGAGCAGACCATCCGTGATAGTCAGACCGCGAAAAAGCGGATGGGTGGTGTCCGAAACTTGGACGCTAAGATCCGCTGTGTTGATAGCCGTTCCCCACGACCATACGCCCTGCTTGAGCAGCCAGGGCTTGAGCAATACCATTGGTTTGTTATATCCCTTGAGCGGCGCAAAACCGGCAGCCGAGGATGCAGGCTTAGAGCCCAGCACGATGAGTTCATACGAACTATAATCGACATTGGGGTTAGTGGCTTCGGTGGTGACGACCCAGAGCGAGTCGTTACGGCGCAGGTACTGGAGCAGGGGCTTGTCTTCTTCGGCTCCATCGATCGTGACAAAAGCGACCGCATGCGTGCCGGCCGGTTGCACGGTAGGGACGGTATCTTCGGGAATTGTATCGGGACGGTGCTCTTCGCCATCGGCTTCGTAGCAACCCAGATCGGGTGCCGCACCGTTGTACGCCAGGTTGACATCCACGCCGGCATCGATGAGTGCAGAGCCGGACTTGAGGTGCATAAACGGCAGTTCCGGCAGCGAGCCGTCCGAGAGGCGGGGCGTGAGTATAAGCGTCGTATCGAGCGACAGGAAGTCGGCCGCCGAGACGGAGAAGCCGTTGCTCCAGGTGTTATGGTCGATGTTGACGGGATTCTGCGATTTATAGCTGTCGCCATTCTGGGAGAGGAGGCTGACGCAGTTCTGGATAGAGTTGGTGCCGCAAGCCGTAGTGAAGCCGTAGTTGTAGGCATTCTGGTAGGCCGAGCAGTTGTAGACCCACATCGTGCCGGCGTTGTTGTTCTGGTCGAAGCCACGTGCATAGTTGCCCACGGCCAGCGAGTGGTGGATCTGTATCTTATGGTTCGTTTGGTTGCCTCCCATCTTGAATCCGTTTCCGTTGCCCTGGCATGGATATTGCTCAAGGGTGATGGTGATCGTCTGGCCGTAGCGGTCCTTCATCGTAGTGCCCACCTTACCGTCGAACCAGGACTTGTCGACGCCTAGTGCGCGCGGGTTATGGCTCATGTCGTAGTAGGGCAGGCCGTTATGGTAGCAGATACAGTTCTCGATGATGGTGTTGGAGTTGCTCACGCGCTGGAAGAAGTCCCAACCGTCGTCGCTGTTGTTCCACGCGCGGCAACCGATATAGTGATTGCCTGCGCCGGTGAACTGCTTGTCGGCAAATCCGTCGGCATTGCCTCCAAAATTGGCCGTAGTGCCGGACATGGTCTTGTAGTCGAAGTTGTCGTGGCTGTCGCAGTTGAGAATGGTGTTGTTGCCGCCGGTCTTCATCTGGATGCCCGTGTCGCCACAGCCATAGACGTCGAGGTCCTCGATGAGGCAATAGCTGCCGTAGTTGATGAGTCCGTTCTTGCCGGCATAGCAGATCGTGAGACCGCGGACATGGATATAGAGTGCTCCGCTGCTGATGCTGATGCCGACGTTGTTGCTGCCGGTCACTTCGCTACCGTAGGGTTGTGCGCTGAAGTCGAGAACGGGTTTCTCGCCGGGATAGGACAAATTAGTAAGTTTAAT
>JAFPLG010000065.1 GCA_017402895.1 Paludibacteraceae bacterium | reverse complement strand
GCATGCAGTTGACGGGCAACATGTTTGCCCAATTGGGAGCCGAGTTGGGGCATGAGATCTCCACCTTGCCGGATTTCCCGGCTGAGATTAGAGCGCCGCAAGGAACATTAGGCGGCGTGAGTGGATTCCAAGTAGAATTAGGTAGTGAAGTATATACGCCGGGCGACAAAGCCGACGTCATAGTGGCCATGAACGCCGCAGCGCTCAAGGTATGCACACTGGGCAGTCACTTCAACCATCCGCAGGCACATTTCGATGAGGAGTTCTCGCTCTATCATCGCAACGCCATCGTGATTGTTGATACCGACTCGCTCAGCGACAAGGACCTGGAGAAAGCACAGTACCACACCAATAACCCGTTCGAGGAACTGGGCATCCCCGAGTCGGTGCAGATAGTACCCGTAGCACTGACCACCCTCACCAAAGAGGCGCTCAAAGATTCGGGCATGGACAACAAGTCGATGCTCAAGAGCCGCAACATGTTTGCGCTGGGTCTGATCTACTGGCTCTTCGACGAGCCGATGGACAAAGCAATTCATCTGCTGGAAGATAAGTTCAAGAAGAAACCGGCACTCATCGCTCCGAATACCAAGGTGATGGTGGACGGATACAACTACGGACAGAACCTAGCTCTCAGTGTGAACCAAATAAGAATACAGAGTACAGACCGCTCCGCTGACAGATTACAGACCGGCACCTACACCTCTATCGCAGGTAACCGCGCTACGGCGTTCGGACTGATTGCCGCAGCCGAGAAGGCCGGCAAGCACCTATTCCTGGGTTCCTATCCTATTACGCCCGCAACGGATATCCTCCACGAACTGGCAGCCCGCAAGGACATGAACGTCATGGCTGTTCAGGCCGAGGACGAGATAGCCGGCGTCTGCACCGCCATCGGTGCCGCCTTTGCCGGCGACCTGGCATGTACAACCACCAGTGGTCCGGGTCTGAGCCTCAAGAGCGAAGCTATCGGACTGGCCGTCATGGCCGAACTGCCGCTGGTCGTCGTAGATGTTCAGCGTGGCGGACCGAGTACCGGACTGCCGACCAAGACCGAGCAGACCGACCTCCTGCAGGCTCTCTATGGCCGCAACGGCGAGTGCCCGGCCGTAGTACTGGCCGCCAGCAGCAGTGCCAACTGCTTCGACTTTGCCTACGAGGCATGCCGCATAGCCCTGGAGAACATGACGCCCGTCGTCCTGCTCACCGACACCTATCTGGCTAACGGAACGGCCCTGTGGCGCATTCCGAAACTGGCCGAACTGCCGGAGATTCACCCGCAGAGCGTACCCGAAGAACTGAAAGGCAAGTACAATCCCGCACTGCGCGACGAACGCGGCGTTCGCTATTGGGCATTCCCCGGCATGGAAGGCTACGAGCACCGCAATATCGGTCTGGAGCGCGATGCCGAACGAGGCACGATATCTACCAATCCCGAGAACCATGAGCAGATGGTGCTCGCCCGTAAGCAGAAGATTGAGCAGATTGCCAAGCGTATTCCGGAACTGAAAGTGATCAAAGGGTTACCGGTTACGGGTGAGGGGTTACGGGACACCTTGCTCGTCGGCTGGGGATCGACGGAAGGTCATCTGCACGCCGCAGCCAACGAACTGGGATGCGACCTCGCGCAATTCAATTATATAAACCCGCTCCCGCGCAACACGCGCGAGGTGCTGAGCCAGTACCAGCGCATCATCGTTTGCGAACTCAATACGGGTCAGTTCGCCGATTATCTCCGCGCCAAAGTGCCCGGACTCAACATCGAGCAATACAACGAGATACAGGGACAGCCATTCGCTGTTGAGCGAATCGTTAAATTCGTTCAACAGAATTGAAAATTGAAAATTGAAAATGGAGAATTATGGAAGCAAGTCAATTTAAATCGGATCAATACGTACGTTTCTGCCCGGGATGCGGCGACCACGCTATATGCATGGCACTCCAGAAAGCCATGGCGCAAATCGGCATCCCTACCCATCAAGTGGCTGTCATCTCCGGTATCGGCTGTAGTAGCCGTATGCCGCACTACCTAAACACCTACGGTTTCAACACTATCCACGGACGTGGTGGCGCCATCGCCACAGGTGTGAAGACCAGTCATCCCGAACTGACCGTATGGCAGATGTCTGGCGACGGTGACTGTCTGGCTATCGGCGGAAACCATTTCATCCACGAGATACGACGCAACGTAGACCTGAACGTCTGCATGTTCAACAACCGCATCTACGGACTGACCAAAGGTCAGTACTCGCCCACCAGCGCCAAGGGATTTGTTAGCAAGTCCTCGCCGTTCGGCACCGTAGAACGTCCGTTCATCCCCGCACAACTCGTACTGGGTGCACGCGGTACGTTCTTTGCCCGCACGCTGGACGTCGACATGCCTACGACGGTCGACTGCCTCGTAGCTGCACAGCAGCACAAGGGTTGCTCTATTGTAGAATGTCTGGTCAACTGCGTGATATTCAACAACGGTACCCACCAGTGGATAGCCGACCGCGAACAACGTGCCGAGCACTCCATCATCCTGCGTCATGGCGAGAAGATGATTTTCGGTGCACAGAAAGACAAAGGACTGGCCGTAGAGATCGACCCTATAACCTTCGTTCCGAAGATGATTGTTGTGCCGGCCGACGACCCGCGCGTGCTGGTTCACGATGCCCATCAGCCCGACACGACGCTCCACCGCATGCTCGCCCTGATGGGTCAAGAGCGGTTCCTGGAAGTTGGAAATGGCGAAATAGCAACGGAGAATGACCTGCCGGTGGCATTGGGCGTTATACGCTCGGTAGAGGCAGACACGTATGACCAAGCCGTCAGCCGCCAGATAAGCGAGGTGCGCGACAAGGCCAAAGCACATACCTTCGACGAGCTAACACAAACCCTTGAGAGCTGGACCCTATGAGCCTGATTGATGATCTGATTGCCTGGTATTCGGTGCATATGAACTATGCTTCGATTACGGGACTGATGGCTGTAGAATCGTCGTTCATCCCCTTCCCGAGCGAAGTAGTCATTCCACCAGCTGCCTTCGTGGCCGGTCAACCGGAAAGCGTACTCTGCACCACGGGCAATTATCCCATGGATGTGCTGATTATCGTACTCTTCGGTACGCTCGGCGCGATGATCGGCGCAATCATCAACTATGGTCTGTCCGTCTGGCTCGGACGACTGATTATCTACAAGTTTGCCGACTCGCGTCTGGGTCATATGTGCCTACTCTCCAGCGAGAAACTGGAACGGGCAGAGGCCTACTTCCGCGAGAAGGGCAACGTATCTACGTTTGTCGGACGCTTCATACCCGGTATTCGTCAATTGATATCCATCCCTGCCGGACTGAGCCGCATGCACTTTGGTGCTTTCCTTTGGTGGACATTCCTGGGCGCATTCATCTGGAACTGCATCCTGGCGCTCATCGGCTATGTCGCTGCCGGAAAGATGGACCTCATAAAAGAATATAGCCACGAACTAAGCGTGGCCATACTCATACTGCTCGGAGCAGTAGTTCTCTATTTTATCGTCAAACGTATTATTGCTTCAACCAAGCGATAATACGTTTGCGTTGCTCAATCAGGGCTGCCAGTATACAACCGGCCAGCCATCCCAGAACGATACTTACAGGAACGCACTTACGACGCGAATTAAGCGGCGCCGGCACGGGTGAGAAATGGTTCTCCAGCACTACGGGTGCTGCAGCCAAATCGGCACGATAGTCCATCCATGCGGTACGGTTTTGCTGCTTGTATATCTCCTCCAGGAACAGACGCACCTTCCAATCTCCCATCATTAGCAATCCCTCACGAACCGTATTCAGCGGAGCTTGACCGGGATTCGTATGGAAATAATACTGCGTCGTGAGGCTATCGAGTTTCTCCACCTGGTCGTGATTGAAACGAATCTGACGCTCCAGGTTCGGACGATAAGTCTTATAGGCACGTTGCATCGCCTCATCCTCATTCAGATAGCCAAGAATAGATGCCTCTACTTGCGGAATCTGTCCCATGTCACGACGTTTGATCGTAAATTGCAAGCATACGCGGTCCTGCATCTGGACATTGACCGTATCGGTGGGCTTGGACTGCATCTTCTCGTCCACATAGTCGGCAATAGAGTCGTGATAGACATCAATCACACGGAACGAACGCAAATCCGTAATCGTCCTATCCCATATCGTCTGTGCAATGGGAGCATCTGCAGGGATCGTCTGTCCGGCCTGAAGCACGGCATAGCGTTGGTCAAACTGGTTGATAGTCGGTCCGTTGAGCAGAGCTACGGCACGCACGTTATATTTCAGGTTGTCGGGACGGCTGTAGTACAGACCGGCTGCAATGACCAGTATCATTACCGGGAAGACAATCCACCATACACGGTAGCTCAGTCGGAGCAACTCGGCTATCCAACCGCCTACGGCACGGCAACCTCGGCTTATTGCGTCAGCACACGCCACGCACAAGTCCCAAAAATTCTTCTCTTTTTCCATAGTATTCCTATTTATTTGCGTCCACGCATCCAAGCCGGCGTAGAGGGGTTAGTAAAACTCGGTGTCATCGACGGGTCGGTGATACGAACCGGCTCGTCCATCGGGCTCGCCGTCGGCTGTTTGGGTTGCGGAGCAGGTTGTACAGGTTGTACAGGCTGAGCAGGACGTGCGGGTTGAGCAGGACGTGTAGGCACTGCTGCCGGAGTCGGTACAGGCACAGGATCCGACTCGGACGAGATAATGATATCACCATCGAAGGTTGGGCCCTGGGCCGCCTGAGAAGCCACCTGCGAGATTGTAGTCGTCAGATCAACCTCAACGGGATTGTTCTGGACAGTAGGTTCCTGCTTAGGCGGATAGTTCTGGTCGATAGCCTCCTGAATAGGAATACGGCCGGGTATCTCTACGCCGTCCAGTACGGGTATGTCGCTTACCTCGTAACCCGTAGCGATAATCGTAACGCGTACGTCTTCGCCCAGCGTATCGTCGATAGAAGCGCCCCATTGTACCTCCACGTCGCTACCTACCGTCTTGACGAACTCGTTAATCTGCTCGATCTCGTTCATGAGGATAGCATGCTCTCTCGAGCAGTAGAACTGAAGCAGTACGCGTTTCGCACCGTGAACGTCGTTGGCATTAGCCAGCGGCGAGTTGAGCGCGTTGTCAATCGCCTTGGTGATACGCTGCTCACCTCCGGCCTGACCTACGTTCATAATAGCCACGTTACCGTTCTTCAGCGTATTGCGCACATCAGCAAAGTCGGTATTGATATAGCCCGGCACGGTGATAATCTCCGCAATAGCCTTGGCTGCATTGCATACCACGTCATCCGACTTGGAGAAGGCGTTGAACATGTCCAGGTCGGGATAGATATGCACGAGTTTCTCATTGTTGATAATGAGCAGCGCATCGACGTGCTCGGCCAGTGCGGCCACACCCGTCATCGCCTTCAGGATCTTCTTCTCACCTTCAAACTGGAAGGGGATAGTCACGATACCTACAGTCAGTATGTTCAGTTTCTGCGCCTCTTCTGCGATGATAGCCGACGCACCGGTTCCCGTACCGCCACCCATCGTAGCCGTAATAAACAGCATCTGCGTGCCGTCGTTGAGGGCATCGTGAATGCGGTCGCGACTCTCGTCCGCATACTTACGGGCAGCCTCGGGATCACCACCGGCACCCAGACCAGGGCCCAGTTGCAATTTAGCAGCCACAGCCGACTTGGTCAACACCTGCTTATCCGTGTTGCATACCAAGAAGCTGACATCATGAATGCCTTGGCGCTGCATGTAGTTGACAGCATTACATCCGCCGCCACCTACACCAATCACCTTGATCAGTGTGTCCTCTTTGATCTGTAGAGGGAGAGGCAATAATTCTTTTTCCATCGTTGTGTATTGTGTATAATGATTATTTTCTGTTAGTATTCCTGATCCTCAAATAAGCCGAGCGTCTCCTGCTTGAAACGTTCCAGCCATCCTGATTTCTTTACCGGTTCGCCACGGTGCTCCAGACGATAGTCGCTACCCAGCAGCAAGGTACCTACGAGCGAGGAGTAGCCGGGTTCAAAAAACGCAGGCTCTGTTGTCGAATCGAGCAAGGTGTCATGAGCGCCATATAGCACCTTGACCTTGGTATGCTGCTGAACGAATGTATCCAATCCGTTGAGCATACTACCACCACCCGTAATATATAGCGTCTCCACGCGCTCCTCATACTTCGCAAACTCCTGCATCAGAGGTGACAATATTTCTTCCAGTTTCTGCTCGATGATAGACGCCAGAGCGGCGGAAGTGAATTCCACCACGCCATTGACCGGGTCGTTGATACTCATGCGCAAATTCTTCTCCACCAGCGATGGGGCCGCAAAGCCATATTTGCATTTGAGTTGCTCGGCCGTAGCCTCTGAGATGCCTTGTTGTGCAATGGCCTTTGTGATATTCTGTCCTCCCTGGGGCAGCACTATATTGAACAGATAGGTCGTGCGCTTGAACACGGTAAGCGTCGTGGTCTGTGCACCGAAATCCAACACGGCACAGCCATGTTGCAGCACCTCATCACCATCCACACATGCAAATGCCGACAACAAGGCTTCGGGACGAACGAACGAGCTCTCTATCGGACGACCTGCCTGGACAAAACTCTTCTGGAGTTGCTCGTCCAGCTCGCGCTTGGCATAGAATGCAATGAAATGTGCCTCAACCAGCACTACCGCCTGGTCTTCTTTAGGCGCTTGTTCCTGCTCCACGCCATCGAGCACGAAGTAGGCCGGCACAAGTCCCAGCACTATAATCTCGGGGTAATGGCGCTCTATCTTCTGCTTGCACTCACGCTCCATGTCTCCTAATAGTTGTTTAGAAACAGGGCGCGGGTGAATCTGATCCCGCTTTGACGATACATGGACGATACGCATCGAGCGACCTCCAACAGACACAAAAGCCGTCGGCAGGTTGTTGATACCTATACGGTTGGCCAGCAAACGAAGCACCTCGCTGATCATGTAGCCCACATTGCTGGTCTGAACCACCACGCCACGTTCGATGCCGCTCATGAACTTACGACTCTTCTCCACGCCCAGGATATGAAACAGATCGTTGTCCACGCGCTGAGCCGCCATGGCACGCACGCTGTCGCTTCCGAGATCTATTGCCACAAGAGGCAGAGAATCAGCCGATATTTCTTTTTGCTTTTTCGCCATAATGTATCTTATGTATTAGTGTCGTCCTATGACTTGGTTGTCGAAACGCAAGTCAAGCAGACGATAAGCTTCTTTTTTCATCACCTCTCCACCGCGCTCACGGAACTGGTGCAAACGGCGGAGTTGCTTCGGATACTCATTGAGGTCACCCAACAGGATCTGCGTCGTATCTCCCAGGAGCAGCAGAGTGTACTGGTGCGGCGCGGGATGCCATAGGTAATCTACCTGGTCGCGCCAAATACTATCAGCCTGCAACCACTCTGCGAAATCGGCCACCTCACCGCAGGTCTGCTTATGACTCAACTGACCACGCACTTCCAGCACTGTATCCGTTATCGTAGACCATGCCGGGATAGGCATTCGGTCGGTTCCTACAAAGTAGTTCTCGTTAGCCGTCATGACGTGCACCAACGGTGTGCGCTGGGTCAGGTGGAGACGCATATGCCCCTCGGTGGTCATATAGCAGTCGGCCGTAGCCAGTATGGGGTGAGCCGTCAGCGTATCTTCTATAGTTTGGAGACTCACCTCATCCAGGGTTTTACCCACAGGATATTGTCCCACCTTACGCAGATATTGCATTACCTGCTTTTCAGTAATATAACGATGCGTCGTACTATCCTCTATGATGCATTCTACCGACTGACAACGCGTCAGATGCGCATCACGCTGTTTGGGCAAAACGCTCATCACCCCGATATAGGCCACCACTAAGATGATCGCCACCATCAGCAATATGCCTTTCCACCCTATGCGCATCACTCTATTAAGCCTTTAATGCTTTTTTCATCGCCGTCACCAAACGGTCGATATCTCCTGCGCCCAGCGTCATTACCGCCACAGGGCGGTCTATCTCTTTTATTCGATTCACTACCTCACTCACGAGTTCGCTCTTCTCCACAAGCGATTTACGACGTGAAGTGATTTTTTCTAACAGCCAATCGCTGGTTACTCCAGGTATTGGTAACTCACGCGCCGGATAAATAGGCAACAGGATCACCTCATCCGCACGAGAGAGAACCTGAGCAAACTCATCCACGAAATCACGCGTACGAGTATATAGGTGCGGCTGGAAAATAACGATACTATATCTATCTGGGAAGAGACGACGAATCGACTCAACCGATGCACGCAACTCTTGCGGATGGTGCGCATAATCGTCGATATACGCTACATGCGGCGTATGAACATGCACATTGAAGCGGCGATACACACCCGAGAAGGAAGACAAACCGCTTCGCAACTCATGGGCCGACACACCATTCAACCATGCTACCGCCATAGCGGCAACACTATTCTCTATATTCACCCATACCGGCACGCCCAAACGCAAATCCGACATCGTCTCGGTGGGGGTGTGGAAATCAAAGTATATCTTCGCATCCTTCACGCGGATGTTATCGGCATAGAAATCTGCCTCGTCATCCCCTACCGCATAGGTATAGCATTTCACACCATGTTTCAATCGCAACTCAAACGGCAAGTCCTTTTTTACAACCAAAGCCGCCGTTATAAGCGAAGTATACTGGCTGAACGCCTCGCGATAAGCCTCGGGCGTACCGTATATATCCAAATGGTCCGGATCCACCGAAGTAATCACCGACATATAGGGCTTTAGATGATGGAATGAGCGGTCGTACTCATCCGCCTCGACCACCACATAGCTACTATCACTCAGCAGCAGATTGGTATCATAATTATTCGACACACCACCCAAGAAAGCATTCGTACCTATCTCGGATTGGTACAACAGATGCGCCAGGATAGTCGAGGTGGTTGTCTTACCGTGTGTACCGGCCACGCAGAGCGCCTTCAGATGCTCCGTTACCAGTCCCAATACCTCGGAACGCTTACGAATATCATATCCTTGCTCGCGCAGGTATGTATAGACGGCACTATCTTCCGGCACTGCTGGTGTACGAACGACCAAGGTACGTTTAGGCGATAGATCATATGCCTCAAGGCATTTCGGGTCATCATCAAAAAATATGCGAATTCCCTCTTTCTCCAGTTGTTGCGTGAGCGGAGAAGGCGTGCGGTCATAGCCGCTTACGCGATACCCGCGCGTATGAAAATAGCGGGCCAAAGCGCTCATTCCGATACCTCCTATTCCAAGAAAAAAGAGAGACTGTATGTCAGACTGCTGTAACATATGCACATTACTCCATTATAAAAAGTGCGCAAAGGTACGAAAAAATTTGCATATATGCAAAAAAAAGTGTAATTTTGCGCCGAATTTTTTACCAAGAAATTAAAATCAACTATAATATGGCACAAACACAAGAAGAGACCTTTAAGAAAATCGTAGCCCACTGCAAAGAGTACGGATTTGTTTTCCCGAGTAGCGAGATTTACGACGGACTCGGAGCCGTATATGACTATGGTCAGAATGGTGTAGAGCTAAAGAACAACATCAAACGTTACTGGTGGGACAGCATGACCCTGCTCCACGAGAATATCGTAGGTATCGATGCGGCTATCTTCATGCATCCGACCACATGGAAAGCTTCGGGACACGTAGACGCCTTCAACGATCCGCTTATCGACAATCGCGATAGCAAAAAGCGTTACCGCGCCGACGTGCTGATCGAAGATCAGCTGGCTAAGTACGACGAGAAGATCGAGAAAGAGTGTGCCAAGGCTCGCAAACGTTTTGGCGACTCGTTTGACGAAGCGTTGTTCCGTCAGACCAATGAGCGCGTACACGGCTACGTCGAGAAACGCAATGCTCTCCACGAGCGTTTTGCCAAAGCGATGAATGACAACAACCTGGAGGAACTCAAGCAAATCATACTGGACGAGGAAATCGTTTGCCCGATCAGCGGCACACGCAACTGGACTGACGTGCGTCAGTTCAACCTAATGTTCTCCACTGAGATGGGATCTACGGCCGATGGCGCCATGAAGATTTACCTGCGTCCCGAAACGGCCCAAGGTATCTTCGTCAACTTCCTGAACGTACAGAAGACAGGCCGCATGAAGATTCCGTTTGGTATCGCGCAGATTGGCAAGGCGTTCCGCAACGAGATCGTGGCTCGTCAGTTTGTATTCCGCATGCGTGAGTTCGAGCAGATGGAGATGCAGTTCTTCGTTCGTCCGGGCGAGGAACTCAAGTGGTTTGAGCACTGGAAACAGTTCCGTCTGCGTTGGCACAAAGCATTGGGACTCGGTGACGAGAAATATCGCTTCCACGACCACGACAAACTGGCACACTACGCTAATGCAGCTACCGATATCGAGTTCCAGATGCCGTTCGGCTTCAAGGAGGTAGAGGGTATCCACAGCCGCACCAATTTCGACCTCTCGTCGCATGCCAAGTATAGCGGCAAGAAGATTGAATACTTCGATCCGGAACTGAATCAGAGCTACACGCCGTACGTCATCGAGACGAGTATCGGCGTAGACCGTATGTTCCTGAGCGTCATGTGCTCGTCGTACGAGGAAGAGCAGTTAGAAGGCGGTGATACACGCGTAGTTCTCCACCTACCGCCCGTACTCGCGCCCGTCAAGGCATGTATCATGCCGCTCGTTAAGAAGGACGGACTCCCCGAGAAGGCACGTGAGATAATGAACGAGCTCAAATTCGACTTCAAGGTGGCTTACGACGAGAAGGACTCGATTGGCAAGCGTTATCGTCGTCAGGACGCTGTCGGCACACCGTTCTGCATCACCGTTGACCACGACACGCTCAACGATGGTTGCGTGACGATTCGTCATCGCGATTCGATGACGCAAGACCGCGTTCGTATCGAAGACCTCCACGAGATTATCCGTCGCGCTACTGATCCGAAGGAACTCTATCGCAAGATCGTAGGCGACTCGATGGAGGACAGTATGGAGTAATTGATAATTGATATTTGATATTTGATAACAAAATAAGCGGCTTTCGGGCCGCTTATTTTGTTGCATACACAGATCTTTAGAGTGCCTGTCCGGTGATTGTATACGTCTTACCACCACGGATAATCAGCACCTGGCCGTCGCGCAGAATCTTCTGCGCCTGAGGCAGAGCATCGCTGCTTACATTCTCTATCGGCAGCAGGTTCTCCAGGTCGGTATTGATCGTCGGGAGGTCCACCTTCGCGCCGGTAAGGATCTTCAGTTCGCCCGGCTGGAGGCTAACAGAACCCGCGCACGAACCTCCGGTATAGTAGTCATACCACGTGCCGGAAGGTAGCGAATAACTTTGGGCGGAGGACGCGTCGAAGTTAGCTACAGCAATCACATTGCTGCCCCACTGTACGTAACGCACTTTTACACCAGAACCCAGAGACTGCGCCGTCGGGTTGCCGGCGAACCACTCCGGATGCAGTTTGGTACGCAACTGGATAGCCTGGGCGCATTTCGTATAAGCCGCTACGCGGTTAGCATCCGTGAAATAACCGAGCGGCTCCGGACGTGCCTTGATATTACAACGATAATCCTCTTTCTCCTGGCCTACGTTCGGGTGATTAGCCTCGCTATTGATCGAGTAGTCATAACCAATCTCCTCGAATTGCCAGATCATATGCGAACCGTTGAGCAGCACGTTCATACCCACGCAAGCAGGGATACGACTTAAACGCGTTGCCTCATTCGAGGTCATATTGCCGGCACCCCAACGTTTTGCCTTGTATTGCATACGCTCCTCATCGTGGCTCTCACAGTAGGAAACATAGCCGTCTTGGTTAGCATCCACAAAACTATCGCCCTCTTTGAGCCAACCCATAGCGGTTTGCAGATATGCGTTGTTGGTATTCTGCCAGCAGAGCATTCCTTCGTTGATGAGTTGCGGACGTTCGTTACCCATATTATCTCCCCAGTGCTCACAAATCATATAAGCCGTAGGCGAAACAGCCTTCAGACCCTTGTTGTAGTAATCCTTGATGTGCGGAACGGATGAGTTCTTGGTCGTGCCACAGAAACCATGGCTAAGGTCAAAGCGGAAACCATCCACTTTATACTCTGTCAACCAATATTGGATTGCACGCTTGAACATGTTCTGAGCCGGCACGAAATCATGGTTCCAGTCCTCGTAGACGTTGTCGCTATGCGGAGCCGTTACATTGAACCACGGGTTGCTTGCCAAATCTGTTCCGTACGGATAGAGTTTGTTCATCGGGTTGAGACCTGTCGCATGGTTGAACACCATATCCATGATGACTGCTATACCGCGTTGGTGGCACTCGTCAATAAAACGCTTGATGTCATTCTCCGAACCATAAGCGCGGTCTGGCGCAAAATAGTGGTTAGGCGAGTAGCCCCAGTTGTAGTTACCGTCAAACTCACAAATCGGCATAAGTTCAATCGCGTTTACACCCAGTTGCTGGAGGTAATCCAGACGTTCGCGCACACCTTCGATAGTACGCTTTGGTGTATAGTCATATACCCAGAGCTCGTAGATAACGAGGTTGTTCTTATCCGGACGCTGGAAGTTGAGCGTTGCGTTCGACCAGTTATAAGCCGGCTTGCCGGGTTGTATCACCGTCACGTAACCGCCATCGGCACCGGTCAACGGATAGTCGATCAGCGTCGGGTCTGCTTGTTTGGGTTCCCATTTATCATCTGGGTGAATCACTTTGGTGGAAAACAGATCGGATATCTGCTTACGCACACCATCCGCACGCTCTATCGCATACTGGAAACGATATTCCTTACCCGGAGTAAGACCGGTCAGTGTGATCCAGAAATAGTTACCGTCACGCTTGAGTTGGTAATCTGCACTGAGTTTCCAATCGGTCATATCACCTACGAGAAACACACGCTTCGCCGGCGCCGTCTTGCTGGCCGCATACGTACAGAGCGTAACAGACGTGCCATCCGAACCGTAATAGATGCCTTGATCAATGCCGGAAGGACGTGTGCCGGTAATACCTGCTACGCCATCCACTGCATCCCAAGGATCGGCGACTGACTCTTGGCCAAGCACCACAAAGATATCCTGACCAGCAGCCGTCTTACCTTCTTTCGAACCGCCAGGGCCGTCGTTGAACACAAATGCCAGTGCATACACATCCGTATTAGCCGGGATATTGTAATACGTGTACATGTTATCAATTTCCAGTTGCCACTTGTCACCGACCTTGGTCAGTTCCGGAGCGCTCGCCGAACGCCAACCGGCCTTCACACCCAGCCAGTTAGCCGTAGGCGTACAATAGCCCGTATGGGCATAACACTTGGTAGCCGTAGCCATACCGCCGTTACCGGCTTTGGGGTCAAACGTAATGGTAATCTTGCCGGTATACCCCTTAGGAACGGGGTTCGGAGAAGTAGTCACCTGTGCCGCTACGCTTAGCGCAAAAAGGCACACCAAAAACAATGTAAATTTTCTCATAATGATATATTGGTTAAGTATTTGTCAGACTTTCGGCTGCAAATTTACAACATTTTTTTGACATATGCAAAAAAAAGCGAGCAGTTTTTCAACTGCCCGCCTTTTTTGGATAATAGGAACAACGGATTACTTGATCATTTGTCCCATCGGTGTATAGATATGTTCACCACGGATAATCACTACCTGACCATCACGCAGCAACTTTTCTACTACATTACCGTCCTTGACGTTGTCCAGACCTGTTCCGTTCGGATAGGTAACGCTTACGTGCGGCATTCCAATGCCGTCAACAACCATCTTGAAGGTATACTCACCTGCTACGTCAGCCGTCAACTTACCATTCTCCTGCTCGTTAGAATCGAATACCCAGTCTTGGTTGTACTCACGGGTCATCGTGCCGTTATTGCCATACCAAGTCATGTTCTCACCTTCTACTTTCACAATCTTGAAAGCGTAGGTACGACCTGCGTCAGCCAGGGTAACCTTGATATCACCGTTCTTGAACGAGATCTTACCGTTCTGCCAATCGGTCATATCGCCAGCCAAGAACCACTCAGCCTCAACCGGTTGCGGAGCCTCGCCCCAGTAACCCGGGCTGTATTCTTTACCCCAAGCGGTGATGGTATAGATCATCGACGGATCGATTGCGAGTTTGTCGGAGTGATTCCAGATAGTGCTCATGTCAAGCGACGGAGTGGCCGTGCCAGCCGCAAAGCGTGCGAAGCCGATACTATCAGCCTCAGCAGGAATATAACCTACTACGGTATCACCACCTACGAACCAGTCAGATACGACTGCAGCCGGGCTCTCCATGCTCTCGCCTGCCTTCCAAGTAACGGCGGCGAACTTGGCGCCATCGACATTCCAGATTGTCGGAACAAGACGAATCTCAACACCCGTCGGAGGAGGTGTTACACCACCCTTGGCATTGTAAACCGTGAAGACAATCGGATTGCTCTCGCAAACAACCGTTACCTCGGTCTCTACTGCCGTGAAAGCAGACAAGTGGAAGATAATACCTGCACCCTGGATGTCATAAGCACTTGCCGGCAGCGAGATCTCGCCAAAGGCAGCACTCGGGAAGGTGACATAAATACCAATCTCGGTAGCAAAGCCCGGTTGCTGGATATTAACAACGCCCGGATAGTCACCGGTCTTGCAGAGCTTGAACTGGTTAGCATAAGCCGGATCGGTCGTTCCGAGGAACTCGATAGCATCCCAGTTACAGCCTGCCGGTTCATTCGAACCCGTCCAGAAGTAGCCACCAAACTCAGCCCAATCAGCCTTATAGGTCTCCTGGAAGTAGATATCCTTGTTCTCACCAGCGTGAGCAGCATCTACTACGTACTCATTATCCATGCCGTCAGGATACCATGCAACGAGTGCATCGTTCTCCACCTTAACCACCTTCAAGTGCTGGTCTTTAACAAGCGTGGTAGTGAGGACATATTCGTTCTCGTTGTCCGGATTAGCAGCAAACTTCAGACTTGCGTCCAGAGCTGCAGCATCCCAGCCCTTCTGACCAATCAGATAGAAACCATTATCCAAAGTCGGCGTCGGAGGAGGAGTTACACCACCTTCAGCCTTTACGATCTCAACCTTTGCTACCCAGAGGCCGGTACTACCGCTATTACGATAGATACGCATATATTTTGCATTCTCAACGCCTTCCGGTACGATAAAGATAGAGTCTGCCGGCGTGCCATTCGAGGTCAAAGCCTGCGGGTCACCCTTCGTAAGAATCTGATAGGTACTCGAAGCAGATTCCTTATCTGCGCTGAAGTCCATACCCAGAACGTAGGTATTGCTTGTTGTCGTGCGGAAATAAGCGATCTTAATCGTATCACCAGCATTCACACCATTCTTCATTGCGACACCGAGATAATAAGCACCGCTATTGAAGCCCTTATTAGCCTTCAAGCACCAGTTGCCTTTCTGCGATACGCCGACAGCGATGTTCGTTCCGTCAGCCTGTACAGCTTCAGCTGTACCGCCCTTCTCCGTAGCATCTTCTGCCTTCGTCACACCGATACCGTTCCATACATACATCTGACCTTCCGGTTCTATTTCCTTTGCACCCGTCCAGAAGTAGCCACCAAACTCAGCCCAATCGGCCTTGTAGGTCTCCTGGAAGTAGATTTCCTTGTTCTCACCAGCATGAGCATCGTCTACTATGTAGTCATTATCCATGCCGTCAGGATACCATGCAACGAGTGCATCGTTCTCCACCTTAACCACCTTCAAGTGCTGGTCTTTAACAAGCGTGGTAGTGAGGACATATTCGTTCTCGTTGTCCGGATTAGCAGCGAACTTCAGACTTGCGTCCAGAGCTGCAGCATCCCAGCCCTTCTGACCAATCAGATAGAAACCGTTAGCCAAAGTCGGCACAACCGGAGGAACAACAACGAAGCCGCCGTCCAACTTGAAGAGATCACTCTTATAGATAATTGTCACAGGACCGTCAGCCGAAAGAGTGAAGCAGATGTTACCATCATTATCATAGCTCAGACCTTCAGCAACCGGTGCAGTCAAATCGGCATAACCTTTGGCCGTATTCCATGTACCGTCCGTGGTCAGTTTCATCTTATAAGCCATACCAGCCTTCAGGTTCAGTACAAGTGTGTCTTTCTCGGAGGCTATCGCAGCCGGATTCCATTTCTTGTCAGCCGTCATACCGGCATCTACAATGAATGCGGAGTCACCCGTAACATAGAACTTGTTCGTCGGAGGATCAACCGGAGTCGGGTCATCGCCATAAACAGACCACTCGCCAGTTACGCCCGGATCACCCCATACAGCAGAGGTAGAAGTAATCGTGTAAAGGTTCTTGCCATCGGTCGGGAGAGTTAAGTCAGCCGTTTTAGCACCCCAATCGGAAACATCTCCACTGCCGTTCACGCGAACGAAGATAAGTCCGGTAATATCAGCGGGAACGTCATACGACCACAGGCCCTCTTGACCTGCAATAGGAGCCATACGGACACCCGGCCAATTGATAGCGGCCGAAGTACCACCCCAATAATAAACACCTATAGCAGCGCCGTCTTGTGTCCACCAGCTTTGTACGTTCTTGCAGTAGATAGTCTTCGTCGTTGCAGGAGTAGCACCACCCTCTGCATAGGAGTAGAACTCAATCTTGTTCAGTACAAAGGCATAGTTCGAACCATTCGAATTGGTTACATTGAATGCCAACTTGTAGTACGCATTCTTTGCCCATTTTCCACTGGTAGGAGTGATGGTAATCGTTCCTTCCGTGTTTTTGGCGTAGGTAAAGTCTGTGTTTGCTACTACCGTCTTGGACTCAACATCCTGGGTGAACGCATCATCGGAAGCGGCCGTCACCGTAATAGAATTGAGCTTCAGGTTGTCGGAAGTAACACCCGTATGGGTAATTACAATCTGTGCGATGGCATCACCCATAGCCGTTTTACCTGTGATAACACGGTCGACGTCTGTAATGCTCTTACCTCCAATACGGAGAGCACCTGTTGCATACCAGTTGCCCGGTACATTCCAAGTCATCTCATCAACCGTTTGGTCGCCAGTCTTGGTGTAGTCACTCACATTCCCACTGGATAACTTCTGTGGAACGAATGTGTAGTACACATTTCCAACCGCAGCCATCATGGAGCCTGCAAATAGAATTGCAGTCAATAAAGATAAAATCTTTCTCATGACATTGTTGATTTTAGATTAATAAATTAGTTTAACGTATATATCTATATATAAGGTATATATATTTAGAGCTGACGACCCGTAGCATCGAACATCTTCTCGCCGCGGATGATCACCAACTGGCCGTTGATAATCTTCTTATACGCCTTATTGCCTGCAGGCGTATTCTCGATGCCTTGGCTGCCACCACCAACCAGCGTCTTACCTGCCAGCGGTTCGGTCGAGAGTTCTACCGTGCCGTCACCGTTATCATACAGATAGAGTGTGTAGCTACCTGCACCAATATGCAGTTTGTCATTACCCGTCGTGGTCAACGTAGCATGGGTAGGACCGTCTACATAACTCGGAGCCATGTATTGGACACCTTGTACACCGGTTACCTGATAAACCACAAACAGATAGGCATTATCTTCTACGGTCAACGAAGCCAAACCGTTCTGGAAGATATTGAAACCACCTTCCTCGTTCTCCAGGTCTGCACCGTCGATATAACCCTTGTAGTACCAATAGGCATTGGGCAGATCAGGACCGGGTCCCGGAGGGGTTACCGTACCGCCACCACTGATCTCTGTACCTGTCGGCGAAGCGCACTCACCTGCTCCAATATAGAGCTGGTCGTTCTCATACTTGAGTTTGATGTAGAAGTCATAGCATCCGGCTACGTCGCACACATAGTGATCGCCGTCACGACGGATATTCGTCGTAGAAGCACCATCCAGATTAACTGCCCAGCCGGCACCGGAGCCATTGTTTCCTGACGGATCCCACAGCTGGAGATTATCACCGGCCTGAACCGACAGACCCAGCACCATATACTCCTGGAACGTAGGATCCAGCGGATTCGGGTTCTGAGTTCCTGCATAATACATCTGACCATTTACGGCAATGCCGTAACTCTGAGCCATCATACCTGCTGCAAACAGAACTGCAGCAAAAAACGTAAAGATTTTTCTCATGATACAAAATATTTAATTGGTTAGTAAATGATTCTTCCTTGTGCGTCATACACGCGTTCTCCGCAGCGGATATACAGTTTGCCGTCCTGCATGAATTTCTCGCTCTTCGGAGCGGCTTGCACGTTCTCTATATCGCGTGTCTCATCGCCGGTGTAGTACATCGCCACTTTGTTTTCCTTGATGGCCTGCTTGTAACCCGAAGGAGCAGCTTCCGAAGCGGCCGAACCCAGATACAGCACCACATTGCCGGCCTTGCCGTGGATCGTTGCTTTGTACCAACCGCTGCCACTCTGTTCCTCGATCGTACTCTCCGAGTGGATTCCTGCCGACTTACGCGCATGGATCATCGCCTTGATCTCCGATTTGTACTTATACCAGTGCGGCCAGAACACACAGGGCACACCCGGCATCGAGAGGATGTAGGCGTTGCACTGCAGCATCAACTCGCGGTTGTTGAGCGACGTACTGCCGTTCGAACTGTTACCGCAATCCGTGTTACCGATATCCGAGCGATTGAACGTATCATGGTTGTCTACAAACAAAACAGCATACTTCGAATAGCCCTTGCCGCGCAAACCGCAGGACTTGAGGTTGCCATAGTTACCTGCCGCAATACCTTTTTGGAAAGCAGTGTAGAAATTCGCAAAATCGAACGTCAGTGTGTTCTTGTTCGCATTGTCAATACGGTTCTTGAGCACACTCGCATCACCGTTCCAGTACTCCATCACGGAGAAATACGGCTTGGCCTCCGATACGTAATCATTGACGTGACTCACGTGATAACCACCGCAATAATCGAAACGGAAACCGTCGTAGTTCATCGTGTTCTTGAGGAACTTCAGATAGGCCTTGCACATCGCCTGGACGTTACTGTTCTTATGGTCCCAGTCGCGGGCGGAAGGATAGTTGGCATTGCTCTCCTGACCGTCATCAGGATTCGTACCAACGGTATAACCGTTGTT
>JAFPLG010000064.1 GCA_017402895.1 Paludibacteraceae bacterium | reverse complement strand
TGGTCAGCGAGAACGGCGCATCGGTGTATAGCGCCAGCAAACTGGCCCGTGAGGAGTTTCCCAACGAGGACGTCACGGTGCGCGGGGCAGTAAGTATCGGTCGCCGACTGATGGACCCGCTGGCCGAACTGGTAAAGATAGATCCCAAGTCAATTGGCGTGGGTCAGTACCAGCACGACGTAGATCAGACGCGACTCAAAGAGAGTCTGCAGCAGACCGTAGAAAGCGTAGTGAATGCCGTAGGCGTAGATGTAAACACCGCCAGTCCGTACCTGCTGACCTATATATCGGGTCTGGGACCTGTACTGGCTCAAAATATCGTGCAGTACCGCGCCACCAACGGTGCGTTCCGCAACCGCAAGGCGCTGATGAAAGTGCCTAAGATGGGCGCTAAGACCTTTGAGCAGGCCGCAGGCTTCTTGCGTGTGAGTGACGGCGACAACCCGCTGGACAACTCGGCTGTGCATCCCGAACGCTATGCGCTCGTAGAGAGGATGGCACGCGATTTGCAGTGTACGGTCGAGGACCTGATGCACAATGGCGAACTGCGGGCACGCATCGACACCAAACGGTACGTGACGGACGAAGTAGGTATGCCTACCCTGACGGATATCCTGCACGAACTGGAGAAACCCTCACGCGACCCGCGGGCACAACTGGAAGAATTCCATTTCGATGAGTCGGTACATACTGTTGAAGACCTGCAGCCGGGAATGGTGCTGCCGGGTATTGTGACCAACATATCGGCCTTTGGTGCGTTTGTAGATCTGGGCGTGCACAAGGATGGACTGATCCATATATCCGAGATGGCCGACCGACGCATCAAAGACCCGCAAGAGGTGGTCAAACTGCATCAACACGTGCGTGTTCGTGTACTGGATATAGATCGCGCACGAGGCAGAATTAGCTTGAGCCTCCGGCAATGAACAAATGGTAAATGACTAAATAGTAAATGGATTTATGTCTGACGATAAGAAGATTATTTTCTCGATGGTAGGCGTGAGCAAGACCTTTGCGCCGCAGAAACGTGTACTGAACAATATCTATCTGAGTTTCTTCTACGGAGCTAAGATCGGTATCATCGGTCTGAACGGTAGTGGTAAGTCCACGCTGATGAAGATCATCGCCGGTGTAGAGAAAGAATACCAAGGCGAGGTAGTTTTCTCGCCTGGTTACTCGGTGGGCTACTTGGAGCAGGACCCTAAACTCGACCCAGAAAAGACCGTACGTGAGTGCGTGCAAGAGGGTGTTCAACCTATTATGGACATGCTGCGCGAGTACGACGAGATCAACATGGCCTTTGCCGAACCCGATGCCGACTTCGATAAACTCTTAGCCCGTCAAGCTGAACTACAGGACAAACTGGATGCAGCCGACGCGTGGAATATCGACCAGAAACTGGACCGCGCCATGGACGCCTTGCGTTGTCCGGATGATGATGCCAAGGTGACGACCCTCTCGGGAGGTGAACGCCGTCGTGTAGCACTTTGTCGTCTGTTGCTTCAGCAACCTGATATCCTGTTGCTGGACGAGCCTACCAACCACCTGGATGCCGAATCGATCGACTGGCTTGAGCAACACCTACAGCAGTATGCCGGAACGGTTATCTGCATCACCCACGACCGTTACTTCCTCGACCACGTGGCAGGTTGGATCCTGGAACTCGACCGCGGCGAGGGTATCCCATGGAAGGGCAACTACTCCAGTTGGTTGGAGCAGAAGACCACCCGCATGGCCATGGAGGAAAAGCAAGCATCCAAACGAAGAAAGACCCTGGAGCGCGAGTTGGAATGGGTACGCATGGCTCCTAAGGCTCGCCAGGCCAAGTCCAAAGCCCGTCTGGGTGCGTATGACAAGATGCTCAACGAGGAGCAAAAGGAGCGCGAAGAGAAACTCGAGATATTCATCCCGAACGGTCCGCGTCTGGGCAACAAAGTAATCAATGCCGAAGGCGTAGCTAAGGCCTATGGCGACCGTGTACTGTTCGAGGATCTGAACTTCATGTTGCCGCCCAATGGCATCGTGGGTGTGATTGGTCCGAACGGCGCGGGTAAGACGACCCTGTTCCGTATGATCATGGGCATGGAGACAGCCGACAAGGGTTCTTTCTCGGTGGGCGAGACGGTCAAAGTAGGTTATGTAGACCAGGTTCACTCGAATATCGACCCCGAGAAGACCGTGTTTGAGACGATAGCCAACGGAACGGAGTTTATCCGCGTGGGAGGTAAGGAAGTGAATGCGCGCGCCTATCTGAGTCGTTTCAACTTCACCGGCGCTGACCAAGAGAAGAAATGCGGCGTACTCTCCGGCGGAGAGCGCAACCGTCTGCATCTGGCACTGACGCTCAAGAGTGAGGCCAATGTACTGTTGCTGGATGAGCCGACCAATGATATCGATGTGAACACCCTGCGCGCGCTGGAAGAAGGACTGGAGAACTTCGCCGGTTGTGCTGTGATCATCAGCCACGACCGTTGGTTCCTGGATCGTATCTGTACGCACATCCTGGCCTACGAAGGCGACAGTAAGGTATTCTGGTTCGAGGGCAGTTACTCCGACTACGAACAGAATAAGAAGATGCGACTGGGCGAAGATGCCGTGAAGCCGCATCGTATACGGTATAAGAAACTGATGGCGTAACAAATTGACCGGAGTAGGCTCCGGAGCCGAAAAAGTGAAGGTTAATACTCTCATAGGGCTTTTATTGCTTTCCACCATAGTTCGTGCAGAAGTGGTGGATACACTCCCTACTCCCTTGCCGCCTGCCATCAATGCGGCGAGGGGTGAGACCTATGGTGCCGCGCTCTCTGCCGACCAGCAGACGCTCTATTTCACCGGGTTGAACCGTCCGGACAACCTGGGGCTGGAAGATATCTTCGTCTCAACCAGGAACAGCCAGGGCGAATGGTCGAAAGCCCGCGTAGTCAGCAGTCTCAGCACGCCCTATACCAACGAAGCACCGATGAGTGTGTACGGTCGAACGATGCTCCTCTTCCGCGAAGGCCGAATCATGGTGTCGGAGAAGAGTGGTCGGGGTTGGTCGGAACCCAAACCTATCGGACGCAACCTCACCATCGGCGGTTGGCAAGCCGACGCGATGCTGACGCGTGACGGCGAAGCCATGCTCTTTGCCGCCTTTGAGCGGGGAGACAATGGGGCAAAACCCAGCATCAATATCTACGTTGCCCATCGCGATAGTACCGGCCGTTGGCAGAAACCCATCAGTCTGGGTCCGACCATCAACACCGAGGCTACGGAACGTTCGCCGTATCTGCATCCTGATGGAAGGACACTCTATTTCTGTTCCGACCGCCCCGGTACACTGGGAGAACTGGATGTATGGCGCACCACGCGTCTCAACGAGCATAGCTGGACCGAGTGGTCCGAACCCGAGAACTTGGGGCCGCAGATCAATACCGCGCAGTCGGAGTGCTGGTACAAGATAAGCAATGACGGCACATATGCTCTCTTTGCCGTGAAGGGCAAGCAGAGCCACCAGCTCTACCAGATTGCCCTGCCGCAAGACAAACGTCCGGGACCTATTGCCAGCATCTCGGGTAGGCTCTTGGATGAAGACGGTCATCCGCTGGATGGCACGATCTACTGGGAAGACCTCAGTACGGGAGAACGTATCGGACAGATACAGACCGATCCCGAAGACGGACGTTTCTTCGTCTCGTTACCGCTGGGTAAACACTACGGTTACTATGCGCAGAGTCGATACTGCTTCCCGCAGAGCGACCATCTGGACCTGACCGAGCAGGATAGTTCCATGTATCTGGAGCGGGACATCACCTTGATGCTCTATCAGCAACTACATGGCTGCGATAAGTGGCTACGTTTGAATAATGTCTTCTTCGACGTAGATAAATCGCATATCTTGCCCTCCAGCGAACCCGAACTACGACGCATCGCGCACGCCATCCAGGAATACGGTATCAGCGTCATCGTAGAGGGCCATACGGATAATACCGGAACAGATGAGCACAACCAGTCCCTCTCCCAGGCCCGTGCCGAATCAGTACGCCTGGCCTTGATACGTCTGGGCTGTAATCCGAACAAACTAAAGGCCCAAGGGTTTGGAGCTACACGGCCTGTTGCCGATAATGCCACCCCCCAGGGCCGTCAGTTAAATCGTCGCGTAGAACTTCACTTAAGCCATTAGGC
>JAFPLG010000063.1 GCA_017402895.1 Paludibacteraceae bacterium | reverse complement strand
TCGGCTTCACCACTGGCCGTAACCGTCGTAACCTTCGTTCCTGCAGCATACGCAGCGGCAGCATCCGTAGCATTGGCAGCAACGACCATCTTGACGGCAGTAAGGTCATCACCCATCAGGACACTCACCTTAATCTTGGCGGTTGCCGGCGTATCGTCAACCACTTCAACATACCGCACATTTGCGGAAATATCAACCAACGCGGCGCCAGGGAATATAATCTGTAGCAAGCCATCGTTGTTGATAAGATTTGTACTCGTCCAATAACCCGATACAGGCCAACGAACAACAGGAGCGATAGCGATATTCGCAGGTGTCGTACCATCGGAAAGATACTTCATTACATAGTTCCTGCCGGTGGGGAAGGTAGACTTGGCCTCTGTCGGGAACTGATAAACCGTGGATTCCTGATAAGTCGAATTGTAGACACCCGTGCAGAACATATCATACTTGACCGTTCCGTCTGCCTGGACATACACATCTACATAGTCGGAAGCAGGCGTGATATCCGTACGCATGGTATAGCCAAATGCTGTTGCGGCGGCACGATAAGGATCGACTACGCGGTAGTGACCGGCAACGGCTTTATCGGCCAGAATCTCAACATCCACCGGCGTATCCTCTGTTCCGCCCATGGTAGCCCAAACATAGTTGTCGACGAATTTACCGGTTCCCAAAGAATTCCAAGCATCCTTGCGAACATATTTAATCGCCTCCGAGGTAAGCGTCTGGGCAAGAGCCTGATTGAAGGAAGAGGCCAAAGAAACCTTACCAAATACATAATACGTACCGGATTCAGCCTCCGCAGGGAAGTTGACATTGACCGAAGAAGTCGATGTAACCTTCACCACATTGGTACCAGAAATGAATGCCGCTGCAGCATCCGTAGCATTGGCAGCAACCACGACGTCAATAGACTCGACATCACTACCGAGCTTAACATTGGCCTTCGCAATCGGCTGTGCCGGGGTATCGTCCACCATTGAATCAAATGCAACTTCAGTGGTCAAGTCAAGCAGGCTCGTCTCGCCGGGGAAGAGCAATTGGATAACACCATTCTTCTTCAGATACGTACTTCCCGTATAAGAGCCAGTACCTTCATCCGGATCAGTCATCCAGAAATAGACCGGGGCCAACTGCAGCGCAGCGGGGGTTGTACCATCTGATGCATACTTGGTCACAATGCTCGAAGCATAGTAATCTTCCGTAGAGAAGGTCGTGCTCCAACGGGACGGATGGGCGATAAACGGATCTACCTTGTACGTAGTATTCACAATACCCGTATAGTGTTGCTCAAAATTGACAAGATCCGGGATTGTTGTCTTGATCTTACCCAGCGTAGAGCCCACCGGAAGGACAGAGAACATCAGATACTCGCCCGGACCAGTAGCTTCGGTAGGAATCGTGTATCCAAAAGCAGTGGCGGCTGCTCCGTACGGGTTGGCCACACGGTAAACGCCATCGCCAGTAGTCTCGATAGTAACATCCACCGGCGTAGCGATATCCCAACCAGCATCCGCCCATACTCTGGTATCGATATACTTTCCGGTACCAACATTCTGCCAGTCATACTTGGCCTTAAGCGGAGCGATTTCAACAACCTTGTTACGCTCAACGACAATATCTTTGGTCGTAGTAGTCTGGAACAAAACATTGTCATTCTCATCCTCGATCATAACGTTGCATCCCGCTTTGATCGTACCAACAGGGATCGGGATAACAACTTCTGCCGTACCATCCGACTTGCGTACGAACTCATGCCACATATAATCGCGGCCATAAGAAGCGTACGGAGCAGGTATTGCGTTGGTCATTTCATAATAAGGGTTTTCGTTCAGGAAGAAGTAACCACTAATCTTTTCTCCCGTGGTCTTCAGGTGAACGAATGAGGCCTTCTCGTCCAAATCCGTAAAGGAGAACTTGATCAAACCGGTAGCCGTCGAAAAATTGAACGATCCATCTTTCTGCGCAATTCCCACCATCGGAGTATAACTATACGGATCACGGCCTTCCTCATTATAGATAGTAGGAAGGAAGGTGTATGTCTTGCCCGATAACGTTAGAGGGGCACTTTCAGCCGGATAGAAAGCGATCGAGTTAGGACGATAGCCGTCTTTCACCTCTCCGGTAAATTCAGACGTAGCAGCCGTCGATTTTGCATAAAATTTTACGAACTGTCCAGCCGAGCCATCTGTCGTATAAACATACACAGAGTCACGGACAACCCAAGAGAAGGTCTTGCCATCAGCATAGGACGTTTTGGTATCCAAAGATCCCGTAGCGACAATCGTCACCTCATGGGTAGGGATGTTCGCATCTTCAGGAGAATTCATTTCCTTGGCGCAGGACACTGCAAAGAGACCTGCCAGTGCAAGGACACTATAAAGTACTTTCTTCATAATCTTTTCCTTTTTTGAATCGTTTACAAAGAGCACAACATTAAGACCAGGGGTCAACGGTACCACCGTCGCCCAGGTCCTCACCGGTAGAACCGCCAATCCCCACAGTCGAGGTGAGGAACTTGGCCTCGAAGAGGGTGTCGAGATACTCGGCACCGGGAGTTAAATACACTTTTTTCATAAAAACTTATGTTTTGAAGTAATTATCAAAAACGCAATAATCGATGCAAAGTTTTGAAATATTTCGCAGAAAAGCAATATTTAAAACGATAAAATAAGAAAAAATTTCTTTCACAAATCGTAACTTATTGATTATCAACAACATTTTAAAAAGCGTATTGT
>JAFPLG010000062.1 GCA_017402895.1 Paludibacteraceae bacterium | reverse complement strand
TCTAAAAAGCGTGAAACGGTACGGCTTTTTTTCGGAATACACAAATATTTCTTGCATTTTCCATTTTTTTTTAGTACTTTTGCAGCCGATTTCGGGAAAATGAACGGCCGGAGTGGCTCCGGAGCCGGAAAAACAAGAGATACTAAACACAAGAAAGATATATGGCAAATTTTCAAAAACTGACCCCTCGTTCGGAGGATTATTCCAAGTGGTATAACGAGTTGGTTGTCAAAGCCGATCTGGCTGAGCAAAGTGCAGTACGCGGTTGTATGGTGATCAAGCCGTACGGCTATGCGATATGGGAGACTATCCAGTCGGAATTGGACCGTCGCTTCAAGGAGCAAGGCGTGAAGAATGCCTATTTCCCGCTGTTGATACCGAAGTCGTTTCTCAGCCGCGAAGCCGAGCACGTAGAGGGTTTTGCAAAAGAGTGTGCTGTGGTTACGCACCACCGATTGAAGAATGACCCGAATGGCAAAGGCGTCGTAGTGGACGAGAATGCCAAACTGGAAGAAGAACTCATCATTCGTCCCACGTCGGAAACGATCATCTGGTCCACGTACAAGAACTGGATATCGTCGTATCGCGACCTGCCGATACTGTGCAACCAGTGGTGCAACGTGATGCGTTGGGAGATGCGTACCCGTCTGTTCCTGCGTACGGCCGAGTTCCTCTGGCAAGAAGGTCATACGGCACATGCCACCAAAGAGGAGGCCGAGGACTATGCTCGTCAGATGCTGGACGTATATGCCGACTTCGCCGAGAAGGTGATGGCTATTCCTGTAGTGAAAGGTGTGAAGTCGCCCAACGAGCGCTTTGCGGGTGCACTCAATACGTATTGTATCGAAGCTATGATGCAGGATGGTAAGGCACTGCAGGCCGGAACCTCCCACTTCCTGGGGCAGAACTTCGCTAAGTCGTTCGACGTGAAGTTCCTGAGCAAGGAAAACAAACTGGAATACGTATGGGCTACCAGCTGGGGTGTAAGTACCCGACTGATGGGTGCACTCATCATGACCCACTCCGACGACAACGGACTGGTGCTGCCGCCTAACTTGGCGCCGACGCAGGTAGTCATCGTACCTATCTACAAGAAGGAAGACCAACTGGCCGACCTGATAGCAAAACTCAATCCTATTGCCGACCAACTCAAAGCACTCGGCATTCGCGTCAAGGTGGACACCGACGACAAATATACGCCGGGTTACAAGTTTGCCGACTACGAGTTGAAGGGTGTACCGGTTCGTCTGGCTATGGGTGGCCGCGACCTGGAGAACGGCACGATAGAGGTGGCTCGTCGTGACACGATGACGAAAGAGACCGTCTCGCTGGAAGGCATCGTAGAGCGTATCCAATCAATGCTTGAGGATATCCAGCAGAATATATATAAGAAAGCCCTCGACTTCCGCATTGCCAATACGCGCGAGGTGAACTCGTACGAGGAGTTCAAAGAGGAGGTAAAGAAAGGCGGCTTCATCCTGGCCCACTGGGACGGAACGCCCGAGACCGAGGAGCGCATCAAAGAGGACACCAAGGCTACCATCCGTTGCATCCCGCTGCACGACCTGCCGGGACATCACAGTGAGCCCGGTACGTGTATGGTGACCGGCAAACCGTCCGCAGGACGCGTGGTCTTTGCCCTCTCGTATTGATTGGCATAGATTTTGCAGCTGTGCAGTCTGAGAATAAATCTTTTGGAATGTACAAACGACTGCTATTCATAGTATTTCTATTATCGTCGGTGAGCACGGCCGTGCTCGCTGGCGATATTTTGGATCATGAGTTGATCCATTCCTATATGCGCTACGACTATCTGCCCGACGGCGATAGCATCATGCATGTTTACCACCACGACGTCTATATCTATCCGCCGCTCAAGTTCAAGAGCAAGAAGCAGGAACGCTTCTACTGGCGCACCGTGCGAGACGTGAAGAAGACGCTGCCCTATGCGCGCAGCCTGCGCAAGGATATCATCTATGCCGATCGCGAACTGGCTAAACTGGAGACACGTCGTGAACAGAAACAGTGGTTCCGCCGATACGAGCGTGAATTATATCATAAGTACGAGGATGACTTCCGCAGCATGTACGCCTCTCAGGGCAAGATGCTGATGCTGCTTCTCGATCGTGAATGCAACCACACCAGCTTCGAGCTCATCGAGCACTACAAGAGTAAGTTCGTGGCTAATTTCTGGCAATTTATTGCCAAGCTATTCAAGAATGACCTGAAGGAAGAATTCGATGCGGAAGATAAAGACCGTATCACGGAGCGGGTCATCAACCTGGTCTCTGCCGGTCAGCTCTGAGGATTACTGCCCTTTTCCGCGCAGCAGAACGCCAATCGTAAAGAACAGAATCTTGATATCCAAAGTGAGCGACATATTCTCAATATATGCTATGTCGCAATTCAGCCGCTCCACCATCTTCTCTATCGTATCCGTATATCCCACACGCACCGGACCCCAACTGGTCAGTCCGGGACGAACTTTGTATAGGATGCAATAGTATGGGGCGCGTTCTTCTATTTGACGAATGAAATAGGCGCGCTCCGGACGGGGACCCACCAGCGACATCTCTCCGATAAGGATATTCCACATCTGTGGCAGTTCGTCCAGTCGGTACTTACGTAGCCATCGTCCGACGGGTGTGATGCGCGGGTCGTGGTCTGCACTTAGTTGGGGCGTCTCTTGCTCCGCGTGGTCGTACATAGTGCGGAACTTCAAAATGCGGAATGGCAAACCGTGCTGCCCGATGCGTTCCTGGCGGTACAGTACAGGCCCCTTGCTGCTGCAAGCCACGAGTAGCGCTATCAACGCATACAGCGGCGAGAAAAGCGTGATCACCAGCAGCGAGACGCAGATATCCGTCGCACGCTTGATACATAATCCTGAATCACTCATCTTATGCTCCGTGATACGCACCAGAGGCGGTTCGCCCACTTCGTTGATCTGCGCCGCACCGGTCAGTATGTCATATAGGCGTGGCCGAACAGATATCTCGACCGAGAGCGGATAGAGAATATTGATATAGTTGTATATCTCGTCTTCGCCCGCACCATCCGGCATATCGATAATCACTTCATCCACCTTCCCCGCATCCAGTTTTCGGGCTTCTTCTATCGAGTGAACCGTTTGCACACGTTTCTTGCCTCGCTTACGCGAGAGAAGCGTGATGAGCAGTCGGGGGATATAACTCACCGTGAACTGCAAGGCAAACAATACGGCCAGCGAAACGAAGTAGCGATGGTAGTTATCCACCTGGTCGTCTATAACGATTCCAAAGAAGAAGACAACGCTTATCACGACCGCAGAAGCGAGCGTACGCCATAGTTCGCGCAGGATAGGTTTTTGCAACGGACGCAGGTAGTAGCCCGATAGATAATACACAATCAGACATACCAGCGGATAGACCACCAGCGGCGTGTAGAAATTGAAGGCCGGTACTACCACCGTCTCCATACTCAACACCTTGCCTTCGTACACCAGCCATCGGAACCCCAAAAATAACAACCAGACCACCTCTGCTGAAAGCAGATCGGCCAGTATGTACCATAATTGTTGTTTGCGTCGTAGGGTCATAATCTTCCAATCGTCAAATCCCATTATTTTCGAATAATGACAAACGTCCCATCCGGATTCACCTTGATGATGCTGCTGGGTTGATGCGGCGTTCTATCCTCGCGTCGGAACTGGCATACATAGTCGGCTTGCGAGAGTATAACCGGGTCGATCTCGTCGTAGAACCGTGCTGCGGGTTGGCCGCTTCGATTCGCACTAGTGGATACTATCGGGTGCTTGAGTCGTTCGCAGAGCGCCCGGCTGAACGCCTCCGTCGTGAGGCGTATGCCTATCGACCCGTCTTCGGCCACCAGGTTCTCCGCTATATTCTTCGCTCCGGGATAGATTATCGTCAGCGGCTTGGTATCCTCTTCGTCTGTTGCTTCCAGCAGCATACCGGCCGCTTCCGGCACATCTACGTATCCCTGCAGCTTACCCGGAGCATCCAGCAGCACCAACATCGACTTGCTGTCTTCACGTTGCTTGATGCGGTAGATACGTCGCACGGCCTCCGCATTCGTAGCATCACACCCGATACCCCATATCGTGTCTGTGGGATAGATGATCACACCCCCCGAACGCAAGGTCTGCAGTGCCTGTTCTATGTCCTGCTTGTCGTAACGCATGATTTTTTTAAGCGTGCAAAGGTACGAATAATAATTGACATACACAAACCTAAAATGGGTTTTGGGTAAAAATGATATGCAAAATTTGCATATATCAGAAAAAAACACTAATTTTGCAGCCCAAACCTATCCAATAGACGGATGCTTCATACCTTTCTTGCCATATTGCTCAACATAACGCTCCTGACCGGTGATTCGGCCATTGCGAGCGGACTGCTCTCGGTCGAGGTGCGCAATATGACGCGCAAAAGAGAGGTGGCTTCTTACCAGGCCACCAAGGCGGCCGCTCCGGCCTCGGTGACCAAACTGCTCACGACCGGCGCTGCCCTCACTGAACTGGGACCCGACTTCCAATTTGAGACCACGCTTGCCTATAGCGGTGAGATCCGAGATAGCATCCTCTGGGGGGATCTGATCGTAGTAGGCGATGTCGACCCCACGCTCGGCAATCTGAAGAATGGTGACCCGTTCCTCGATGACTGGATTAGCCAGTTGCATGAGATGGGCATCTATTATATCAAAGGGCGTATCGTGGCCGACATGAGCAAACTCAGCGACGAGGGCTACAATCCCCATTGGCTGCCCGAGGATATAGGCAACTACTATGCGCCGGGTATCTACGGCATCAACTATATGAGCAATACGCTCCGTATCTATCTGCGTACGGGCGATGTCGGACAACCGGCCGAAGTGCTCTATACCGATCCAAATAACGTGCAGATCCAAAGCCGCGTACGGGCCGGCAAGACGAAACGCGACTATTCCTACGTGAGCGGCAAACCACTGGTCTATGTGCGTAAGATGACGGGCGAGATACCCGCCAATCGCGATACGTTCTGCGTTCGTGGCGACCTGCCTAACCCTGGTTTGCAACTAGCGGAAGACCTGCAGCGAGCTCTTCTTCGAGCCGGCGGACGGGTGGACGGACAACCGAGTTATGTCATGAAGCATGCCACGGACCAGGATAAGTTGAAGGTCATTTGTGTCCACTTCTCTCCCGCCCTGCGCGACATCATTCGCGACACGAATTTCGATAGCAACAACATGTATGCCGAGGCGATAGCCCGTTATCTGGGTTCGCTCCACCATAAGCATTCTACCGCTCGTCAGGCGGCTGGCCACCTCGTGCGCTACTGGCGCAACCGAAAGATGCCGATGGGTCAGTGTGTACTCCACGACGGTTGCGGACTGGCGCCGGATAATAAACTGACAGCCCGCATGGTGGTTAAGTTGCTGGAACATATGTACCGCAGCGAGTACCGCGACGACTGGTATGCCTCGCTGCCGGTTAGCGGCGAGTCGGGCACGCTCACCCATTTTCTGGAAGACACCCGTCTCTCCGGGCGCGTCCATGCTAAGAGCGGTACGCTGACCGGAGCCAAGAGCTATGCCGGATATATCGAGCGACCCAACGGCGATTTATGGTCGTTTGCTATCCTCATCAGCGACACCCAATCTACGAGCAAAGACATACAGAAAGCAATAGAGAAATACCTGTTATGTATCTGCAAGTAAGCGAATGTGAGAGTACCAATAGCCTGCTGATGGGCATGGACCGCCGAGTGGACTATGTCTGTGCCGACTACCAGACAGCGGGGCGCGGACAGGCAGGCAACGGATGGGAGAGCGAGCGAGGTATGAATATACTGCTTTCCATTGCGGTGGAACGGCCCAAGATAGCCGTGGCCGACCAGTTTCGGCTGTCGATGCTCTTTCCGCTGGTGGTCGTGGAGACACTGGGCTTGGAGCAGCTGACCATCAAATGGCCGAATGATATCTACTATGCCGACCGCAAACTGGCAGGCATATTGATAGAACATACGGTAGACAGCCACGGCATCGTCTTTTCGGTGCTGGGCATCGGACTGAATGTCAATCAGATGACTTGGCAGGGTAGTGCGCCCAATCCCACCTCCCTCCGGCTGATTACCGGTCACGAATGGGATCGCCGGGCACTGGTGGAACAACTGGTCGAAAACTGGCAACAGGCTCTGCCTCGTCTCCAAGATGCCGCCCAACTCCATCGCGACTATATGGCTCGTCTATACCGACGCGAGGGAATCTGGCCCTACCTGGAGCGAGAGGTGAGTACCGTGCCGACCATGAATGCAGAGCCGAATGCCGTTGGGCAATTCATGGCCCGCATCAAGGATGTACTCCCCAGTGGCGAAATCCTGCTGGAGGATGAGCAGGGGAAAGAACGAAAATACCACTTTAAGCAAGTGAGATACGTAGT
>JAFPLG010000061.1 GCA_017402895.1 Paludibacteraceae bacterium | reverse complement strand
ATCTTCAAGAAGAAAGATGAGCGCACGGTGTATAACGTGGTGTATCGTGACGGCCGCGGCGGCATCTACTATATGAAACGTTTCAACGTGACGGGTGTGACGCGCGATAAGGAGTATGACCTGACGCAAGGCAAGCCGGGTTCGCGCGTGGTGTACTTCACCGCCAACCCGAACGGCGAAGCCGAGGTGATACGCGTGGCACTGAAGCCGGCACTCCACCTGAAGAAACTGGAGGTGCTGAAAGACCTGAGCGAACTAGCTATCAAGTCAAGAACGGCGCGTGGCAATGTGCTGACCAAGTACGACGTGAAGTCGATTACGTTGAAGCAGAAAGGCCATTCTACGCTGGGCGGACGGAAAGTTTGGTTCGACCCGGATGTGCTGCGTATCAACTACGACGGACAGGGTAACTATCTGGGAGAGTTCTGGGCAGAAGATCGCATACTGGTTATCACCACCACGGGTGACTACTATACGACCGGCTTTGATCTGACGGCACATTTCGACCAGAATATATTGCGCATCGAGAAATATGCCCCGGACAAAGTGTGGTCGCTGGCTATGTGGAACTCTGAGTTGGGCTTCTACTATGGCAAGCGATTTAAGTTGGACAACTCCGACAAGCCCCAGACGATGCTGGGTGAGGGAACGGAATCGCGTATCGTGCTACTGAGCGACCGCGACGAGGCACAGTTCCGCATCTACTTCATGGACGAGGCGCGCGAACCGATAGAGGTGCTGATGAGCGACTTTATCGATGAGAAATCGCCCAAGGCCAAGGGTAAGCGCTTCACGACGTATGAAGTGGCCCGCATGGAAGATATTACTCCTGAGCCGGAACCAGAACCAGAGCCTGAACCGGAACCGGAAGAGCCAGAGAATGCTCCGGAAGAAACGGATATAGAGGAGACGGTGATGGTAGAGGAGCAGGAGACAAAACAAGAAGATAAAGTGGCCGAAGAGACGGTGGAGACCGAGGTGGAAGGCGTGAAATTGACCATCACCAACGAGGTGCCGGACGACTCGAAGCCACAGGACGAACAGTTGAGTCTGTTCTAACAGAAAATTGACAATTGAAAATTGAAAATTGAAAATTCGTTGATGAATACGATTATTAGCAAACGTTTCTTCTCGGAGAATGTTGCGGAACTGGTCATTGAGGCTCCGCTGATTGCGCGTAGCAGACGTGCCGGACACTTTGTGATTGTGCGAGTGGATAAGAACTCGGAGCGCATGCCGCTGACGATTGCGGGCGCTGATCCGGAGAAGGGAACGATCACGCTGGTGGTTCAGCGTATCGGTGTGTCGTCGGCAAAACTGTGTGCGATGAATCCGGGCGAAGAGCTGGCCGACTTGGTAGGTCCGCTGGGCAAGGCGACACGGATAGAGAAATACGGCACGGTGGTATGTGCTTGCGGCGGTGTAGGCGCAGCTCCGATGCTGCCTATCGCTGAGGCGCTGAAGAAAGCCGGTAACCGTGTGATCACGGTGCTGGCAGCGCGGAACGAGAGTTTGCTGATATTGGAGGACGAATTGCGTCAATGGTCGGACGAAGTGATCATCATGACCGATGACGGTTCGCGTGGCCAACAGGGCGTAGTGACCGTAGGTGTGGAGCAGGTGATCCAGCGTGAACGGGTGGATAAGTGCATCACGATCGGTCCGGCTATCATGATGAAGTTTGTTGCGCTGACCACGAAGAAATACAATATCCCGACCGAGGCCAGTCTGAACACCATCATGGTGGACGGAACGGGTATGTGCGGTGCGTGCCGTGTGTCGGTAGGTGGCAAGACTAAGTTTGTCTGCGTGGATGGACCGGAGTTTGATGCCCATGAGGTGGACTTCGACGAGATGCTCAGTCGTCTGCGTTCGTATAAGGCGGAAGAGGCGGAGGCATACGAGGAATACAGAGCACAGACCGCTTCCGCTGACAGAATACAGACTGATAATGAACCAGCGAATCAACCTGCTCAATCCGGTCGTTGCAGCTCATTCGGCCCGGTAGAACCCTTTGAAGGTAAGCCGAAAGACCGTGTGGCCATCCCGCGTGTACGGATGCCGGAATTGGATCCGAAGGTGCGCGCCAAGAGTCTGCATGACGAGGTGAACCAGGGGTTGAGTTTTGAGCAGGCTGTGACAGAAGCACATCGCTGTCTGAACTGCCCGAAGCCGACCTGTGTGGAGGGTTGTCCGGTGAATATCAATATCCCGGGATTTATCAAGCAAGTAGAAAAGGGTGATATCCAAGCGGCTGCGGGTGTGATTGCAGAGAGCAGTACGTTGCCGGCTGTGTGTGGACGTGTTTGCCCGCAAGAAAAACAGTGTGAGAGCAAGTGTATCCACCTGAAGATGGGTCATGAACCCGTGGCCATCGGTTATCTGGAGCGCTTTGTAGCGGACAATGCTCAAGAGTCGAAAGTCGAAAGTCGAAAGACCGCTAACGTTCAAGGACCAAAGATAGCAGTGGTGGGTAGTGGTCTTGCCGGTCTGGCTTTTGCGGGTGATATGGCGAAGTTTGGCTATGAGGTGCATGTCTTTGAGGCGCTGCACGAGATAGGCGGTGTGCTGAAATACGGTATTCCGGAGTTCCGTCTGCCGAACGCCATCGTTGATCGCGAGATAGACGGTTTGCGTCGTCTGGGTGTACAGTTCCATTCGGATACGATTATCGGAAAGACTATTTCGGTGGATGAACTGACGGAGCAGGGTTTTGCCGGAATCTTTGTCGGTTCGGGAGCCGGTCTGCCGCGATTTATGAATATAGAGGGTGAGAACCTGAACGGTGTACTCTCGTGCAACGAGTACTTGACACGTGTCAACCTGATGGATGCTTCCAATGAGAAGACGGATACGCCGCTTCTGACCGGACGGAATGTGGCGGTTATCGGCGGTGGTAATACGGCCATGGACGCGGTGCGTACAGCGAAACGACTGGGTGCAGAGCGTGCGATGATTATCTATCGTCGCAGCGAAGATGAGATGCCGGCTCGTATTGAGGAGGTGCGCCATGCCAAGGAGGAAGGCATAGAGTTCATGACGCTCCACAACCCGATAGCATACCATGCTGATGAGAACGGTCGTGTGAAAGAAGCCGTGCTGCAGGTGATGGAGCTGGGCGAGCCCGATGAGTCGGGTCGTAGGAGTCCTGTGCCGGTAGAGGGGAAGACGGTGACGGTGGATGTGGATCTGGTGATCGTGTCGGTAGGTGTTTCGCCCAATCCGCTGATTCCTTCGACGGTGAGCGGACTGGAGATTAGCAAGAAGGGAACAATCGTGGTGAACGACCAGATGCAGTCGGCTATTCCGACTTTGTATGCCGGAGGCGACATTGTACGTGGAGGTGCGACGGTTATCCTGGCGATGTCGGACGGTAGACATGCTGCGGCATCGATGCATGAGTATCTGCAATCCAAGAAGTAGAAACAGAAATTAGAATACCATAAAACACACAAAAAAAATTCCTTATGTTTGAAAATGATTCCTTGTCGGTTCGTAATTTTGAACTGGCAGTAAGAGATGTTCCGCAACGCGAGTTAGTCGTTCTTCGCAACGTGACCCGTATGCCGGTTGAGCGGGGTGATTTCATATCCAAGAATGCGGTAGTGATCATCAACACCAGCGGCACGGTGCAGTTGCTATACGACATGCAGGCTGTCCGTTTTGATCCGTGGAATGTGGCCGTTGTGCTGCCCAATCATATGGTGGCGCCTATTGAGGTGAGCGAAGACTTTAATGCAACGCTTATCGTCATCTCGCCCGCATTGCACGAAGAGATGTGTTATCGTACCCTGACACACGATCATATCCGATATCACATCAATCCTCAGTACTCGCTTTCGAAAGAGCAGGCTCTGAATTTGCTGAAGGTGGTGGATGTGATGGAGATGATTAGTACGAAGAGTGTGCAGCAACTTCCTCATCGTCATGAGTTGCTGGCGTATATCTTCGACACCTTCTTTGAAATGATGTCGATGTATTTGCGGAATGACGAGAAGCGGATCAACATGACGAAGAATGAGTTGCTATTCAGTACGTTCTGCGATCTGCTGGCAAAGAATTATCGGGAGCATAAGACGATGACGTGGTATGCGGAGCAGTTGCACCTGACCCCGAAGTATTTCTCGGCACAGATACAGCGCACGATTGGTAAGACGGCTTCCGATTGGATTCAAGACTGGTTGTTGACTCGAGCTAAGCAGTTGCTGGAGACCCGTCGAGATATGAATATCCAGGAGATCAGCCAGGCTCTGGGATTTGAAGAGCAAGCTTCGTTCACTCGCTTCTTCCGTCGTGGGACCGGCCTCTCGCCACGTCAATGGCGTGAGCAAGATATTCCTGCTCGGGTTGTCCGGGTGTAGGAATCAGTTCGGCACGATCCAGTAGGCCCAGAGCATCCAGATCCATCAGTGTAGAATAGCCCGAACGGGCAATGATATGTTGTGCGTGGAGCAATGCTCCGCGCATTTCTGTATCGGAGAGATGGGGTACAATCGTCAGATGACCATGCCGAATCTTGGTGCGGGGACGGCCTACGAGTCCCTGGATGATAAGTACCTCTTGCTGACAACTGCGAAAACGTTGGATCAATTCTTGTTCGAATCGTGTCCGCTGCGGTTCCAGTCCACTCAAGACGGCTACGATATCATACTGTTGCGTTGAAGTCCCGGGGGCGGAGTCCGGCAGGGCAGTAAATCGGCTCAACGGCCCAAGGTACTGGATTTTTGAATTGCTGATTTTTAATTTCTTCGGGTGGCTTAGTTCTCCGGCCAGGCAGTGTTGGGGGGCTTCGTAGTCGGGCACCCATACTTCGTTATACCTATTATATATACGCGCGTGCATCGTGTGCGCGAGCGGTTCGAGCCAACGCCACGGACGAGGCAGGCGAATTTGGAGTTGGTGGGTGATATAGACGCACCGCGTGTGCGGTGTGTAGAGTCCGAAGCGGTTGTCGGAAACAATGAGGTCGAAGCAGTACTGCTGCAGATAGGTGCGCAGCATCATATGGTCGTGGATGCTACTATGGATGATCCGCGGCAAGGCGCGCAACATAGCCCATACTTGAGAATGCCCTTTGCTGTATCGAAGATGAAGCGGGGCCAGCGGCAGAAAACTGAGTTCCGGGAAATGTTTGCGAAGCAGCATACCACTCTCGCCATCACCTCCCAACACGACACGATGCCCTTCGTCCAGAAACCGCTGGATGAGGGGGATACAACGAGTGGCATGCCCGAGTCCCCAGTTGAGAGGTGCGATAAGAATGGTCATGTCTTAGGCGGAGATAGAGACTTGGTATCCTTTAGCTATGAGTGGGGCTGCAATACGTTCCATCTCGTCGCGCGATATCTTCCGGAGGTTCTCCTCGGGTGTCTTGCGATCGATGACGTATATCATAATCTGCTTGGGGTGCAGACGGTCCACGATGCTGTACCAAGCGTTGAGTTCTTCGGGCGTGGTGTTGTCGATAATCTGTCCGTCATGTGCTCCTCTTAAGAAACAAGTCTGCAGGGTAAAGTCGCCGTTGAACTGACTGAGCCATTGTTCAATCTGTGCTACCGAGAGGTTTGCATTCACCGGCAGGTCGATGCGGCGCATCATGGTGTCGGTGCCGGCATCCAGTTTGAGAATACGGTTGTCGCACCGACGCAGGGCTTCTACAACATCTGCACGCCCCAGTTGGGTGGAGTTGCTCAGCACGCTCACTTTGGCTTGCGGCTGATAGCGGTCGCGCAGAACGAGTGTGTCGTCGATGATGGCGGCAAAGTCCGGATGCAAGGTGGGTTCGCCATTGCCGGAGAAGGTGATGACATCCAGTTGTGTGCCGTCGGCTTGCAGCGCGATGAGTTTGTCTTCTAGTGCCTTGGCCACTTCCGCGCGGCTGGGCAACTGAGGATGCGTCACCGGACTATTCCATCCGCACTCACAATACACGCAGTTGAAGGTGCAAAGTTTATGATCAAGCGGCATTAATTCCATGCCCAGGCTGACGCCTAGACGACGGGAATGGATAGGTCCGTATGCGATTTCGGAGAAGAGCATAGGCGGTAGGATTACGAAGAGGTGATCACACGATTACCCAGCTGACGACAAATCTGATTGCGAATCTCGAGCAGTTTGGGCTGGTCGGCCAGCAGAATCCGTTGCATCTCCCAGTTGCCACTACGTTCTGCGTCGCGCAGGGCACGCTCCATCTCATCGATGCGTTGCTCCAGAATGGTATATTTCAGTTCCAGCAGCAGACGTGGAATGAGTGTCGGCAATTCGTCCTCTTCGGTCTTGGGTTTTACGGTTTGCGTCACGTTTTCCGATATGCTCTGCTTGCTGTAGATGCTGCTCAGTTGGTATTTGTCGGCAATGAGTTCGATAGCCAGCGCACTAACCTCCTGGTTGGGATGGAACTTAAAGAATTGGGCTGCTTGGAACTCTGCATCCTGCTGGTGTTGCATGAACTCATCGATGATTTGTCGGAAGAGTGGCGTGGGCGCTTGGATGTTGTCGGCTTGGAGTTGGGAGATGATATAAGCCCCAACGCTTATTACCTCACCATTGGCCAGTGTATAGAGAGGTCGTTCCCCATAACGAACGATGAGTTGCACGAGGTTTCGATAGTTAATCGTAAGCGTCTTTTGCAATTTGTCTTCCGGCACGGCGGTTGTTGGCGTCGGAGCGGGAGGAGCAACTTCTATTTGCTCGGTTGGTGCGGCAGCAGCTTGTTGGTCGGTTGCGGTTGAAGCAGGAGTGACCTCCTTATTCTCTTTGCCGTACATTGCTTTGCGCAGAGAGAGTACTTCGCGTAAGAGCAGTCGTTCGTCAATCTGCATGCGTTCGGCCGTGTCGCTGATATACACTTGACGCGTGATACGATCCGGTATTTGAGCTATCGACTGCGTGATATCCTTGATGAGGTTGGCGCGTGTCTGTGGGTCGGAACCCATCGTGGTTCGCAGAAGGTCCACCTTGAATCGGATGAAGTCGGTCTGGTGGGTACGGATATATTCGATAAAGTCCGATGCGTTATGGCTGCGGGCAAAGCTATCGGGGTCTTCTCCATCGGGAAGGAGGAGTACTTTCACATTGAATCCTTCGGCCAGGAACATGTCGATACCGCGTAGGGCGGCGTGTATACCGGCCGCATCACCATCGTAGAGCACGGTGATGTTGCTGGTAAAACGCTTGATGAGCAGTATCTGCTGTTTGGTCAGCGCCGTACCGCCGCTGGCCACAACGTTTTCAATGCCCGCCTGGTGCATGGAGATGACGTCCATCTGTCCCTCAACCAGATAGCAGAGGTCGGCACGCGAGATCGCTTGTTTGGCAATGAAGATGCCGTATAGTTCGCGTGTCTTGCTATAGATGATGGAGTCCGGCGAGTTGACATACTTGCCGACGTTGTCTTTCTTCTTGAGGATACGTCCGGCAAAACCAACTATCTTGCCGCTGACGGAGTGGATAGGGAAGATGACACGATCGCGAAAACGGTCGTAGAGGTGTCCGTCCTGCTGTCCGCGTCCGCAAATGCCGGTGCCTACCTTGGAGTCCACGTCGTTGAGTATATACTCGTCGCGAAATCCCTGCTTCTGTAGCGTCTTGGAGAGCGGATTCCCTTTCTCGGGTGAGTAGCCGAGCTGGAACTTGCGAATGATGTCGTCTTGTAGGCCGCGCTCGTGGAAATAACCGAGTCCTACGACTTGGCCCTCTTGCGTGTCCCACAATTGTTGCTGAAACCACTTGTTGGCAAACTCGTTGACGGCGAACATCGACTCGCGGTTGTCTTGTCGTTGTTGCTCTTCGGGCGTCATCTGACGCTCTTCTACCTCGATATGATAACGACGGGCAACCTGCTTGAGGGCTTCTGCATAGGAGCACTGCTCGATTTCCTGAACAAACTTCACAGCATGGCCACTCGCGCCGCAACCAAAGCATTTGTAGATACCCTTCGATGGACTCACGGTGAACGAACCCGTCTTCTCTTGGTGGAACGGGCATAGACCGATTAGATTAGCTCCACGGCGGTGAAGCTTCACATAGTCGCCTACGATATCCTCTATCTTGGCGGCCTCGTAAATCCTATCGATGGTCTCTTTTGGGATCATTTATACCACAGGTACACACCGATTTTTATCTCCCACTGGTCGAGACGGCCGCGGGTGTTACGATCCATTGAGTCTCCGGTCAATGGGTTGACGAATTGGGCATTCTTGTAGGGGTTGATCAGTCCGAAGTCGTAACCGCCACGCAGGAAGTAACGTTTGTATTGGAATCCTGCACCTACTCCCCATGTGACGTTCAGTTGCTTGAGGTCGGTATTGGCACTTTCCTTACCATATCGGTTGTTTGTTTGGCTCAGGCTGATGCTGCCGCTCTCGTCCAGTCGCTGTTCGTCCTTCTGGGTGAACACCAATCCATACTGGATGGTTGGTCCGGAATAGAGCATGAGATAGGTCTCTTTTGCAATCTCAAACTTGTACTGCCAATCAACAAATAGCTCTAGTTGATGGTACATCATTTGGCTCCGCTCCTCCGGAAAACGAGTGAAAGTTGTCATACTGCTCCATGAAGTTTGCTTGGTGGCAAAGGTGTAGTTGATGCCCAGCGACGTACCAAAGCCTTTGATGATACTGCCGTCATAGACAACACCCACTTTCAGTCCGTGGAGTTGTGTTACATCTATCAACGAATCCTTTGGATAGAGGATGTTGGATGAGTTGAGTCGCAGAGTAGGTTGTGCATAACCGATGTGGAAACCAAATCCCTGTTTAGGCAGGTCGGCTGCCATAATGCCCAGCGATATACCGCAGAAAATAAGAATGATTAGATAACGTTTCATGTTATGTTGTTATTTTTTTGTTTCCGTTTTTTTAGTTTTCTTCTCATCAGATGCAGACGCACTGATGACGGCGGATGGTCGTTCGGTGCGTTTTGGGTGGAGCATGACCGCTCCCGGACGTTTAGGTCGTTCGGCATCTGCCCAGAAGAATCCGCTTAGTCGGTCGCTGCCGCTGGGTATCTTGTCCATCGGATAGAGCGTGCATTGCGACTGCGAGGTGAAGACGGAGTGGTCCACATCTTGGTTCGCAAAAAAGACTTTGATGAAATTCGATTCCGTGACGTTCATTCCCAGATACGAACCGTCGTCTTCTTTTGGGAAGAAAATAGTACGCGCATTAGCATTTACATCAATGCGACGTATTGTGTCATCCTCTACATAGGCCGTCATATTCTTGCCGGCGCACTGGTTGTAGTACTTCTTGATCTCGTGCTGAACAGCCATCGCGTTGCCTTGTCCGCAGATACGTTCGACATGACTGTTTTTGATGTATATTTGCGCACTGTCCGCAGATATTTGCATTGCCTCTTGCCAGCAGATAGGATCATAATAGAGTCGCAATACCGAGTCGCGATCGAGCCAACTGAGCGAGTCGGACACTGCTTGAGCATCCGAGCGATAGACACGAACATGGCGATATGCTCGTATCCAGTTGGTGACGGTGTCTGTATAGCTGGTATCGGTCTTGCCCACCGAGTCGGTAGAGGACAGCACGACCATCTTCCGGTAGGGGATGTCTTCGGTGCGGAGCGTATCGGCATGCACATATGTCCAGATGCTATCCGACCAATCCACCAGGAGTGCTTTCTTTGTGGCATAACCGCGTTTGTCCTTCTCCCACATCTCGCCGTAGTCGCCGTAGAGTGTCTTTTGCTGTGCGGAGTCGGTCAGGTGCATCTGACCGTAGAGACGGCCGAATTTATTGCGTTTGTCGTAGAAGATAGTGTCGCTGGTCATCGTTTGTCCGCTCTGATGCGTGACGATAGACCGACGAAGAAGCATCGACTGCTCGGTCTGTGTGTTGTACCATCCGGCCGTGCTGTATATATGCGTTGAGTCTTGGTAGTCGATGTTCGTAGGACCTTGTAGTTGCGCAATATGGTTGCTCGTGTTGTAGTAGAGCGTGTCTGCTTCGAGTGTGAAGTTGGGATGACGCAGATGAATATTGTCGTAGAATACCGATTGATGCTGGCTGGGCATGTATTCGCCACGAATAGAACGCAGCGTATTGAGTTCATCTCGGATGACACCTCCCCGTTCGAAGAAAGCTTTGCCACGAGAACGGTCGTAGAGGATGCTATCGGCAGCCAGTTGCGTGACAGTGTATGATTTGTGGACTAATCGGACATGACCTTTCAGTCGGGCTATACGTGTATTGCCGTTGTAGTAGAGCGCTTCGCCATATGCCATGACCGAATCGCTTTGTAGCATCCGTACTTTTCCAAAGGCATCCAGCGAGTTTTGCTTCTCGTAGAAATAGGCCGAGTCGCAGTAAAGCAATGCGTCCTCATGACGAAAAACAACATGGCCGCGCAGTATCTTTGTGCCGGCTTTCGTCTGCTCGTCATAATTGAGACTGTCAGAGTGGAGAAGACGAATCAACTTGCTATTTTTGGTTTGGGTTGAGTCGGTGGTTGTGGCTGTAGATGTAGTTTGCCGAAGCTGCTTTTTGGCAGTCTCGGCAATACCCCATGCGGTCGTTATGACCAGCACTGTCAGTACTATGAACGGTATGCTCCGCTTCACCTCTTACCTTATTCGTGAATCCATCCCGGGTACTGGAAATCGCATCCGGACCATTTCGGGTCAATCTGAATGAACGTGGATTGTTGTTTCTGTTCGATCCAGTGCTGGATATATTCGCGCGAGAGTTTCTGCTCCAACATCTGGCGTATCATCTGGAAATCATCTTCCAGATTAGCGCGGTGGATGTCCGTCTTGCGCTTCACGCGTACGATGGCGCATACCTCGCGGTTCTTTGTCTCGTCCATCATGACGAATGGTGCAGAGATCTCTCCTTCCTGCAGGTTGTACACTAGTTTAGCAATCTCAGGCGGCAGGTCCTTGTATTCAAAACTGCTGGAGCCTGTTTGCGGATTGATCATCACGCCGTTATTCATCACCGTACTCTTGTCTTGTGAGAAACGAACAACGGCTTTGTTGAAGTCAAGCCGATTGCTATCAATCTCCAGTTTGATAGAGTCCAGTCGCTGGAGAGAACGGGTCTTGTCGTCTTCCGATACGTGTGGACGAAGCAGTATGTGGCGGCAGTTGATGCGGTCGCCGCGTTTCTCAATCAACTGGATGATATGGTAACCATACTCCGTCTTCACGATACGCGACACCTTTTTTGGATCGTTTAGCGCAAAGGCGGCATCGGCAAACTCCGTCACGAGTTGGCCACGACCGACAAATCCCAGTTCGCCACCACGCTTGGCCGACTCGGTATCCTCCGAGTACATGCGGGCGAGCATCGAGAATTGCGACTTGCCCGAGGTGATTCGCTCGGTGTATTCACGCAGTTGCGATTTGATACGCTCAATCTCTTCGGTCGGAACGATAGGCTCAAAACTGATAATTTGCACCTCTACCTGCGCCGGCATCATAGGCAGCGAATCCAGCGGAATAGATTTATAGAAGCGACGTATCTCGGCCGGTGTCGACTTGATATTCTCGGTTAGCTTGGATTGCATCTGCTGGATGATCATTTGGTTGCGAATAGCCGTCATCATCTCTTCGCGGATCTCCGAAGTGGTCTTGCGGAAGTATTCCTCCATTTTCTCTTTCGAGCCGATCTGCGAGATGTAGTAGTTGATACGCATATCCACCTGGTGACTCACCGTGGATTCGTTCACCGAGATAGAGTCCAGCTCGGCTTGATGGAGAAACAACTTCTGGATAGCTATCTGTTCGGGAATGACGCAATAGGGATCACCTTTAATCTCTTGTCCTTCGTATTCGGCACGAAGCCGCTCTTCTTCCACTTCACTACGCAGTATAGCCTCGTCGCCCACGATCCATATTACCTCGTCGATCACGTTGTCTTGGGCGGCCATTCGTATGCCGGTCATGGCCAGTAGGGCAAATAGTATGTACTTAATTCTTGTCATGTTATTTGTTGCTACAAATAAAATAGCCTGCAAAGGTACGAAAAAAAATCCGAATGCGCAAAAAAAATGCAGAAAAATATTGTTTTACTTACCTATCGTGTAGAGTTTATGGCCATCCACTTCCTCCATGCTTAGTTGATAGCCTTCCGGTTGGGCTACAACGTGTTGTAGCAGTTCCGGTGCCGGCACACCCGGCTTGGATAGTTGTATCTCAGGTGCCACCTCAATATGTGCTTCGTCCCAAATGCTCGTCTCCAGAATATGCTTCAGCAGGGTCGGTCCGCCTTCTACCAGTATGGAGTGGATACCTCTTGCTGCCAGGTCGCTCAGGATATACGTCCAGTCGGTGCGATCCCGATAGACTATAGTCTCCGACTCGGGCGAGAAGATACGTGCGTCAGCAGGAATGACTCCGTGTCGATCCAATGTGACGCGTATCGGATGGCGTCCTTCCCAGTGGGTGGTGAGCAGCCGAGGATTATCCAGCAGTACGGTACGAGTTCCCACCATGATGGCCATATTCTCTGCCCGCATACGATGCACAATCTTCTTGGTCTCCGGCGTGGAAATAGCCAGGGCTCCATTCAGGTGCTCATTCGCCTCTAACCTTTCGCCGTTCGCCCTTCTCTCATCCACATACCCATCCGCCGTCTGTGCCCACTTCAGCACGACGTACGGACGCTTCTTTTCGTGCAGACATAGGAAGCGTTTGTTCAGTTCGCGGCATTCTTTTTCCATCACACCGACCACCACTTCTATACCTGCTTCGCGCAACATGTTGATGCCTCGTCCTGCCACCAGCGGGTTGGGGTCCGGCATACCTACTACCACGTGCCCTACGCCTTTCTCAATAATCAACTTGGCGCAAGGAGGCGTCTTGCCGTAGTGGCTGCATGGCTCCAGGGAGACAAATAATGTGCATTGCTTTAAATCGACATCTCTATATTCCGATTTCTCGAGATGGCGGAAACAGTTCACCTCCGCATGTCCTTCGCCGTATCGTTCGTGCCAACCCTCAGCAATAATCCTTTCGCCATTCGCCCCTTCGCCATTATACACCAGCACGGCCCCTACCATGGGATTCGGGGCTACGTAGTATTCTCCTCGGCGAGCGATTTCGATGCAACGGGCAATATAATTTGCGTATTCCATAATTATTTTGTAATTTTGCAGCGTGAATGATTTGGTGAGAAATATCACGAAGCAGTTACAGTCCGTTTATCCGGCCGACGAGTCACGTGCGCTGGCTTGGTGGATTCTGGAGGAAACTACAGGGCTCAGCCGAACGCAACTCTTATCAGGCGACAAAGTTACTACTTTTTCGCGAGATATGCAAGCGATAATTGATCGTTTGTTGCAAAAAGAACCGATTCAGTATATTTTCGGCCATACTTTATGGTGCGGACTCGACCTTAAACTGACTCCTGCTACCCTCATACCTCGTCCCGAAACCGCTGAGTTGGTGGCTGAAATTTCAAATTTCAAATTTCAAATTT
>JAFPLG010000060.1 GCA_017402895.1 Paludibacteraceae bacterium | reverse complement strand
TCTGTCTGAAGGACATGGCCGGTATCGGTCGTCCGCATATGTTGGGCGTCATCGTAGCAGCTATCAAGGAGAAGCACCCCGATATCATCATCCAGTACCACGGCCATACAGGTCCCGGATTCTCGGTGGCCTCGATGCTGGAGATTGCGAAAGCCGGTGGTGATGTGTTCGACGTGGCTATCGAGCCGCTGAGTTGGGGTAAGGTGCATCCGGATGTGATTACGATTCAGGCGATGATGAAGGATGCCGGCTTCCTGGTGAAAGATATCAATATGAAGGCCTACATGGAGGCGCGTAAACTCACGCAGGAGTTTATCGACGACTTCCTCGGCTACTGGATCGACCCGAAGAATGCGCTCATGACGAGTCTGTTGGTGGGCTGCGGTCTGCCGGGCGGTATGATGGGAAGCCTCATGGCCGACCTGAAGGGTATGCACGCTGCCATCAATGCCAACCTCCGCAAGAAAGGTGAAAAGGAACTCAGCGAAGACGAACTGCTGGTTCAGCTCTTCGACGAGGTGCAGCGTATATGGCCGATGCTGGGTACGCCGTGTCTGGTGACGCCGTTCAGCCAGTACGTGAAGAACGCCGCGCTGATGAACCTCTTCAGCCGCTCGATGGGCGAGAAGGATTTTACGAGAATGGATCCCGCTATGTGGGGCATGATTCTCGGTAAGAGCGGTAAGTTGCCCGGCAAACTGGCACCGGAGATTGTCAAACTGGCCAAGGAGAAAGGCTATGAGTTCTATACCGACGATCCGCAGAAACTCTATCCGAACGTGCTGCCGCAGTATATCAAGGAGATGAAGGAACTCGGCTGGGACCGCGGACCGGACGACGAAGAGCTGTTTGAGTTTGCTATGCACGACAAGCAGTACCGCGAGTACAAGTCCGGACTGGCCAAGGAACAGTTTAACAAAGACCTGGCAGAGCGTATGGCCAAGGCCGGCAAGACGATGCCGCAACCTCAGCCTGCTGCCAATGCCCAGCAGCCCACAGCCGACAACGACATGGCTGCGGTAGCCATGGCGCTGCATCTGGCAAGCAAGCCGGCTGTTCGTCCTGCCGCTACGTTGCCCGTAATTCGTCCGACGCAGTGGAAGAGACACTATTAAGGTGAAAATTGAAAATTGCAAAGCAATAATCGTTCGAGCATAGCGAGATAAGAAAACTGATATTAACACTTAATACGATGAAAAAGTACAATTTTAATGCGGGACCGAGTATCCTGCCGCAAGAAGTAATCAAACAAACGGCTGAGGCTGTACTGGATTTTCAGGGAGAGGGGTTGTCGATTCTTGAAATCAGCCACCGCGCCAAGTATTTCCAACCCGTTGTAGATGAGGCTGAAGCGCTGATGAAAGAGTTGCTGGGTGTGCCCGAGGGCTACAGAGTGCTGTTCCTCGGAGGCGGTGCCAGTCTGCAATTCTGCATGGTGCCGTTCAATATGATGGAGAAGAAGGCCGCGTACCTCAACACCGGCGTATGGTCGAAGAAAGCCGTGAAAGAGGCTAAGGGATTCGGCGAAGTGGTGGAAGTGGCAACGAGTACCAACTCGATACCGAATGACTACGAGATACCGCAGGATGCTGACTACTTCCATATCACGACCAACAACACCATCTTCGGTACGGAGATCTCGGAGCGCAAACTCCAGGAGATCTATGCGAAGAAGGGCAATGTGCCTTTGGTAGCCGATATGAGTTCGGATATACTGAGCCGTCCGATTGACGTCAGCAAGTTTGATATCATCTATGGCGGTGCGCAGAAGAATATCGCACCGGCCGGTGTGACCTTCGTAATCGTCAAGGAGAGTTGTCTGGGCAAGGTGAGCCGCTATATCCCGACGATGCTCAACTACCAGACCCATATCGACGGTGGCTCGATGTTCAATACCCCGCCTGTACTGCCGATTTATACGGCGCTGCTGAACCTGCGCTGGCTGAAGGCTAACGGTGGCATTGAGTGGATCAACCGCCGTAACCAGCAGAAGGCAGATCTGCTCTATAAGTGTCTGGACGAGTCGAAACTGTTCACGCCGACGATTATGGATAAGGAAGACCGTAGCCGTATGAATATCTGCTTCGTCTTCAAACCCGGTTACGAAGAGCTGCAGGACGACTTCTTTAAGTTCGCTACAGAGCGAGGCATGGTCGGTATCAAGGGACACCGACTGGTTGGAGGCTTCCGCGCAAGTTGCTACAACGCGATGGACATCGAGGGCGTGCAGGCACTCGTGGATTGCATCAAGGAATACGAAGCAATCCATTAAATCGAAAATAAAAAATGGAAAATGAGTTACTTCTCTTTTCATCATTCAAAACCAACCGAGAAGAAGACGACGCAAGCCGTTTTCTATACAACACTTGTACATAAAATGAAAGTATTAGTTGCAACAGAGAAACCCTTTGCGAAAGTGGCTGTAGACGGCATTCGCGAGGTGGTAGAGGGTGCCGGTTATGAACTGGCCCTGCTCGAGAAATATACCGAGAAACAGCAGATGCTGGAGGCCGTAGCCGATG